>JAJXTM010000210.1 GCA_021783875.1 Bacteroidota bacterium | reverse complement strand
GTGATTTTAAGTTTCGGACTTCCGTTTGCAATAATTCCTTTAATAATTTTTACAAGAAAAAAATCAATAATGGGAATCCTTGTTAATAAAAAAATCACTACCTTTATTGCGTCAATTATTGCGGTTTTAATTATTTTATTAAACCTTTATTTAATATATCAGGAATTGTTCGGTGGCTAAGACATTAATTAAGCGATTATTGGTACCTCTTGATGGTTCATCAATGGCAGAGTCCGTTTTGCCATCTGTCGCATTTCTAGCAAAAAAATTGAATATATCGGTTACGCTTATCCATATAATTGAAAAAGATGCACCGGAAAAAGTGCACGGACAGCTGCATCTAAAACTGGCAAAACAAGCCGAAGAATATTTAAATTCAATTGCATCCTCCGATATGTTTAAAAATGTGATAATTGAAAAACATGTTCATGAAGAAAAAGTTACTGATGTTCCTAAAAGCATTGCCGACCATATTAAAGAGCTAAACCAGGACATTGTTATTTTATGCTCTCATGGTAAGGTGCGGATTCAAGGAAAATTATTTGGGTCGGTAGCGCAGCAAGTAATTTCGTTCGGTAAGACACCTGTATTACTGATAAACTCTCGTGGTGAACATATTAGTGAAGAAAATGATTTTGATAATTTTTTAGTTCCGCTGGACGGAAATGGGGAACATGAATCTGCATTAGATTATGCAGTGCAATTAGCAAAAATATGCGGCGCAAATATTCATCTAATGACGGCAGTTCCGAGTTTTGGGACTCTATCTGGAGAAGTAACTCCGGCGAATCGCTTTCTACCTGCGACTACAGCTAGGATGATGGATATGCTGGTTTCCGATGCTGAGGAATATCTAAATAAACTTAAATCAAAGTATGAATTATCAAATTTAAAGATAACTATAAGCGCATCAAGAAGTGATCCTGCAATAGCTGTAATAGAAACCGCACAGCAAATCAACACAGATCTAATAATACTTGCAACACACGGGAAAAAAGGTACTGAAGCCTTTTGGGCTGGGAGCATATCTCCAAAAATAAGTAAAGCAAGCAAAGTCCCTCTTCTTTTAGTTCCCGTTTAACTCTTATGAATGAAAAGAGAATCAGGCTAATAAGAAAGTCCCCGGAGAAAGCTGGTCCGATTGTTTATTGGATGAGCAGGGATCAGCGAGTGCATGACAATTGGGCACTAATATTTGCACAAAAATTAGCCATTGATAAAAAATTTCCTCTTTCGGTAGTCTTTTGTCTTAATACAAATTTTCTCGGTGCTGCTGAGAGGCAATTCGGATTTATGCTTAAAGGACTGCGGGAAACAGCAATTGAATTGCACAAATTTAATATTGGTTTTAATTTATTAATTGGAGAACCTCAAAAGACCCTTCCTAATTTTTTATTACAAGTAAATGCCGGCGTATTAGTAACTGATTTCGATCCGCTGAAAATAAAAATGAAATGGAAAGATGAGATTGCTAAACGAATAGACATTCCGTTTTATGAAGTGGACGCACATAATATTGTACCATGCTTTTATGTTTCAAAAAAAGAAGAATTTGCTGCATATACTCTTCGCCCTAAGATTGAAAAAGCTCTCCCTGAATTTTTGGAAGAGTATACTAAAATTGAAATAATGAAATCAAATTTTGTTTCGGAATATCATGTTAATTGGGAAGAAGCTGCAGGCAGTTTAAAAATTGACAGATCGATAAAAGAGGTAGATTGGTTAAAGCCTGGAGAGACTTCAGCATTAAAAATAATGGATGATTTCATTTATAATAAATTAGAAAGTTATTCCGAATTCAGAAATGACCCGACAAAAGATGCACAATCAAATTTATCACCATACCTTCATTTTGGCCAAATATCAGCTCAAAGGATTGCGCTGAATATTGAAAAACTGCAGATTAAAAACGAATCAATTAATTCATTTTTAGATGAATTAATTATTCGAAAGGAGCTTTCAGACAATTATTGTTTTTATAATTCTAATTATGATAATTATATTGGATTTAGAGATTGGGCGAAAAAATCATTGGAAGAGCATCGAAAAGACGAAAGAGAGTTTGTTTATTCATCAGAACAATTTGAAAAAGCACAAACACATGATCAATTATGGAATGCAGCACAGAATCAATTAGTGACATCAGGGAAAATGCATGGTTTTATGAGAATGTATTGGGCAAAGAAAATATTAGAGTGGACTTCATCTCCCGAAGAAGCTTTAAGGATTTCTATATACTTAAATGATAAATATGAATTAGACGGCAGAGATCCAAATGGCTATGCAGGCTGTGCGTGGTCTATCGGAGGAGTGCATGACAGAGCTTGGTTTGACCGTGCGGTTTTTGGGAAGATACGGTATATGAATTATAATGGATGTAAGAGGAAGTTTGATGTAGAAGAATACTGTAGGGACATAGGAATAAGGAATAAGTTAAAAGAAAATAGTGAAAGAAGAAAGAAATGATTTTCCTTTAAATACTTATTTGCAATTGTTCCTATCATATCATCTTGATAAAGAATATTTCGTTGGCTATTAAATTCCGCAAGAGCGTTTTGCTCGAAGTTTCATAAAATAATTTTCTTGCATGTTATAAACTTATTATTTACCTTACTTTAAGAATTTTACGGGAAAGCGTATTGTACATAAGGATGAATACGAAAAAAAGAAGTCAAATTGTTATGCGAGGGGAAAAGCTGATATGCTCTCGCTATTAATAAATAATACTAATCACTTCAGCAATAAATTTCCTTCAGATGATCTTCCGAATTCCACCAAGGAAAAAAAACCTTTATATTTAGTAATAATACTAATAATTATGAAATCTAACTTAATGATTTAAAGGAGATTCTTTATGAAAAAATTATTCCCGGTCATTTTGCTTGCTGCGGTGCTTTTTAATTTTAATATAACTTTTGCTCAAATGGGCTTGACGTTGAACGGAGGGATACAAATTCCTGTTGGTAATATGAGTAATTTTATTAATAATGGTTATGGCGCATCGCTTTCACTTGATTATAAAATTCCTGTAGTTCCGGTTGGACTATCTCTAACAGTCGGATATGATAATTGGCCCTACAAAACAATATACAGTTCTTCAAATAGCGGTGTGCATGAAGAAGGAACCGGTATTGATATGTATTCAATACCGATTATGCTTGGACCTAAGCTCTTCATAAATATTCCGGGATTTAGTTTAGAGCCTTATTTAGGGATTGATGCAGGTATTGTATTCTCAAGTTCTACTTTTGCCGGAGCTACATTTGGTTCAGACTTTATTTATTCACCTATGGTTGGATTTAGGTATAGCCTTCCTCCGGGAATAATTGCAATAGATATCAACGTTAAAGAATCTAATTTAAATGATTCCGGTTCTAACCAAACAATTTCATGGTTAGGAATTAATGGAGGGATATCTATATCTTTATAAATTATAACTAAATAATCAACTTATTTTTATAATTCAATTTCCCGTGCTGCAGCGCTGGAAATAAAATAATTATTTCCTGATAAAATCAGGTTAGAAATATTACGGAGATTTATATGAAAAATCTTTTTATTTCTTTATCGATAATTTTCTTCACTTCCATTTTAATCGCTCAGATTTCTACAAAACCTCTTAATCTGACAATTACAGGCAATAATAAAAAAAATCAAAATACTCTAACCTCTCCAAACGGCAATACATATTTGGACATAAATAACTTAGAGTCGATTGAATCAAACAATGGCTTCAGTGATTATAACATAAACCCAAATCTTGAAGGCATGCAATTTCCTAAAGGCAGTGGGGAATCAGTGTTTTATAAAACAGGATTACTTTGGGGAGGGTTTGTTAATGGTGATCTGCAGGTGAGAGTCGGCGGCTCGACATATACAACCGGACTAGAGCCGGGTCCAATATTATCAAATGGACAAGCAGCTCCAAATCCAAATACTGATTCAAGATGGAGAATATTCCGCGTAAGACCGGATGTTTATCCCGGAGGTCCGCCTGTTGACCTGACCAATGATGCAAATATAGAAGGAACAACTGCCACAGCCCTGCGAACACAATACGAAACTGATTGGACTGAATGGCCTGCAGCGGGAACATCCAATGATTTAGGAGCTCCCTTTACAGATGTAAACGGAGACGGAATTTATGAACCAAATATTGATATACCGGGAATCAGCGGAGCTGATCAAACATTATATTATGTAGCTAATGATCTTGATCCAAGCCTTACTAACGGATTATATGGGACACAGCCGATGGGAATTGAGCTTCATGCAACTTACTGGGCATATAACGAAGGCGGAGCAATTGGAAATATTTATTTCAAGAAATTCACACTTATAAATAAAGGATATCAAAAGAATACCATTGACAGTATGTTCATTTCATTATGGTCAGATCCTGACGTTGGGTATGCCGGTGATGATCTTGTCGGAACAGACAGCGCACTGAATTTAGTTTATGCATATAACGGACAACCGGTCGATCAGATATATGCACCGGCTACTCCGCCGTCTGTCGGTATGTCGCTTCTGGAAGGTCCAATAGTAAATGGAAAATCTACGGATACGGCAATTTATAACGGGAATAAAATAGTCGGCAAAAAGAACCTGCCTATGACTGCATCATATTTCTTTGTCAACAGTACCGGAAGCAGTATAGTTTATTATTTGGATCCACCATTAGGATCGCCTGCAGGTGCAAATCAGATGTATAATTACTTTAATGGGAAAAATGGACTTTTAGGGCAACGATTACCTCCATATAGTTTAATTCCAATTTACTATTTTTTTACTGGAGATCCTGTTGAAGGCACAGGATGGCTTGACGGTGTGACAATTCCACCGGGAGACCGACGACTTGGGATGGCGTCAGGACCATTTACATTTGCGCCGGGTGATACTCAGGAAGTAGTCTTTGCTGAAATTGTGGGAGACGGTCAGGATTATC
>JAJXTM010000209.1 GCA_021783875.1 Bacteroidota bacterium | reverse complement strand
AAGAAGCGAAAAATAATTATCTTCCAAAAAGATTGGCAATACCGACTCTCCATGTGTTCCCTTTTTAACTGATAATACAATTTGAAAAGCTAATTTGTCGGTGTTATTATTAATTTCTGCTTCTACAAAATCCCTTGCCCCTTCAGTTTTGAACTTTTCTGTAACGGTTAAATGTACCTTGGGTAAATTATTTAGCTCAGTTAAATCAGCATAATCTTTTGTCGGAGTAATAAACCAATTAGTTTTTGCTGTGTCTAGTAAATCAGGTTTTGACGATAAGCAGTAGAAATTTGAACTTAAGATTTTCTTACCATCATTTAATATCAAATCAACAAAATATGTTTTACTAAGATCTTTTATGTATGGTAATCTTAATATTTCAATTGCTTGATCAGGCATTAATTTAACCGGAGTATTTGATGAATATTTTCTAGTTAAGTCAAAGTTAAGTATTTGAATATATGCTGTTAAATTATTTAGAGTATTAGGTGTATTATTTATAACAACAATTCCTGAATCACCATAATCATAAAGAATATGAATCGGTTCACATGCTTTTTTTGTACCGTAGAATGCTCCTCCCGGCTGAAGGTAATAGTCATATAATTGCCACCAAAGTTTTGGCCATGCTGCATTCAGCATCCAATGAATTACTCCAGTTGAGCTATATTTATTTGCTTCATTAGCTTCAAACATTGCACGTGTATTTTCATAATTTAGGAATTGGGATTTAGTGCAATAGTCAATTACATTTAAGCATTTACCTAGTCGGCTATACATGGCTTTATTATAACTATTCAAATTTGAGAAAGAATATTTACTGCAATGAAAATTCCATACACTGTCAATTGGCCAAAGATCATTTTTCGGAAACATTTTTGTTATACTTTCTATAGGTGGAATTTCTGCTCCTGGTCCTTCTTCAGTATTAAATCCTAGCGCACCGCCAATAGTTTTTGCTGTCCACCAATAAACCGGAGGTACATAATCATATGGTCCCCGCATTTTAACAGCTGTTTTCCCGGTTACATTACTCAAATGGTCTGCAGCAGAGGCAAGAAACGGTCTGGTTGGATCATTTTCCTTGAGAATTTTTTGATACTCTTTTTCAAGTTCTGGTCTAGGAATTTTATCGCTGCCATATAACCAAACAAAAATACTTGGGTGATTCCGAAGCCATTTAATTTGATCCTTAAATGATTTAGATATTAAGTTAATTTCTCTAGGTGTTTTGATTGCACCATATTCATCTACAGGTTTTCCTATATATTCTTCCCACTCCCATTGACAACTCCATCCAACCATCATTAGGATACCGTTTTCATCACAAAGATTATAAATTGAGCTGCTTTCTCCCCAGAATCCCTCAAGTCTGATAGTATTCAATCCCATTTGTTTTATATAATCAATCTGTGTCTTAAGGTTCTCAAAAGTATTATTTAAGAATAAATTATCTACCCAGCCGCCACCGAGAACAAGTATTTTTTTCCCATTTAATTTATAACCGCGATACCCCTCACTATTTATATAGTCAGTAACTTCACGAATTCCGAATCTTGTTTCAATTGAATCCGAGACTTCCTGTTTGATTTTAAATATTAAATTCAGTTTATAGAGTGATGGTTTTCCGAGATTGTAAGTCCACCATAATTTTGGATTTTTAATGATAAGCTGTTTGAATTCTTGAGGAGTAAAAGTAATTATGCTTTTCTCTCCCGGTTCAAGGTCAATATTTTTTGAAAACTTTATTTTATCAATTTCACCCGTTAACTCTCCAGAAACATACTTGTCAGAATTATTATGTAATTCAGTAGAAACTTTTAGTTCAGCGATTTTGGATTGATAATTAATTTTACTTTGGACAAATGGATAATTCAAAGAAATATCGCCGCTGAATTTTAATTTGACTGGTCTCCAAATACCCATATTATTATCAGGAGCAATTGGATTCCAGTCCACAAATCCAATTGTTGGTTCGCCTTTTTTAGGGGGGAATACTTCAATTGCTAAAACATTTTTCCCGTTACGCTTTACAATTCTGGAAATATCAAATTCAAACATTCTGTATACACCTGCGAAATAACCACTATCTGAAATTTGTTTTCCATTAAGCCATATATTTGCTCTGTAGTTTATGCCTTCAAACTCAAGTTTGACAAACTTGCTCTTTATTATTTTTGGAATAATAAATTGAGTTCTATACCACCATGAGTTTTGAAATTGTTTTTGAGGAATATTTTTTAAATTATCACCGATAAAAACATTTTTATAAACATTATCTTTTACTAAAGTTCCCATAATAGTGGATGGAACATCTGCTTTATACCAGGTACTATATGAAAATTTTGCATTTGAAATAATTGAACCGGAATTAGTAATCTTTTCAGAAGATTTAATAAACCAATTTTTTTTTAATACAATAAGGTTTTCAGAAATACTTGCCTGTGAATAAATTGTATTCATTGGAAATATAACTACTGACAGAAGCAGGATATAGTAAAAAACTTTCATTATAAACCATAATCTTGATTATTAAAAGAATTTACCCTAATAATTTTTAATTCCTTTATTATTCGGTTTTTAATTTTCTGTTAATTTTTTCAATTCAATAGATTTAGTATAAAATTCATCTAAAGAAAGTTCTTTCAAGTAAACCATTCCGTGTGCAGCCCTTACCCGGGGAATTTCATGTTTAATGAAAAAATCTCTTCCCAAGCATAACCTTATCGTCTGGTACTGTTCTGCAAGCACATTCTGAGATAATGTCGAGAATGGCCCGTCTAGTTCATAGCTTGGAAAACTTGCATCCTTTTGTGAACCGTAACTGTTCATGAACATACTGTCTATCAATGCAAAACTATTTAGACTTACCGGTATATATATGTTTGCCTCTGCCGGATGAAACCGGTACCATACATTGCGGTAACCCCAGATTCTTAATTTCGATATGTCTGTCTCTTCTCCGTAAAGCCGGAGTGCCTCGGAGATTGTCTGCAGTACCTTGTAGTGAGTATCAGGACCACTGCCTTCCGGGTCAAGCGCCACGGTTATTACGGTTGGCTTAAACTTCCTAAAAAGATTCAGCACCGGCAGTACGTCTCTGTTAATCTCCGGGTTTTCTGTAAATATCTCTCCCTGATAGAAACCAAGTCTTAAATGAGAGACCTCATCGCTATGAAATCCCAAATGTGCCCATAGTATCTCCTCTTCCCACTCCCTTAGCATGCCCTTGAGCTTTTGAACTTCCGGGGTGTCTTTCTTTCCCGGATATTGCCTCTGGAAGTATTCTATCAACTCCTTTATCTTTTCATCCAAAAATTCTATATCGCTATTTCCATAGACCTCTATCAGATTCCTCAACGTCCTTCTTGCCTGCGCTTCACTCTTTATGACTAAACTTTTAGCTGCTATTCCGTCAAGATATAGATTAACGTCTCGGTTTTTCCCTTCTTCAAATCTCGTCTCAAAATACTTAGTGCCTAATCTTTTCTTAAACTCTTCTTTTATAAAATGCTTTTTCAAATTCTCCAGTATCTCCAGTATGTAAGAATTTGTTACTGCCGTAAATCCGCTTGTTAGAACCGAAAAATGATGCTTATTTGTCACATTGCGAACCAAATGTACTATGTACGGTAAATATCCCAGCATTATATCGTCATGATGAGGTCCTGTATGCAGTATCCTTTGATTCTCTACCTGTGCTATTCCGTGATTGAATCTATTGTAGACTGCCTCATGTATTCTCTGATTTATTTCCTCAACCCTTTTCCCTGTCTTCTTTAGTATATACCTCCCAAATTCATCATCATTATAATCACCTATGTCTAGTTTCATGACCTCTTTTTGTTTCTCTACAGCTAGATTTATAATTGCTCGCTCAATTGAGAACTCAGATATAGGATCCTCATTCTTCATATCCTCAAGTCTTCTTGCCTTCAACCTCAAGGCTGCTCCGTCTGTAAGATAAAATCGGGCTTTCGGCAGGCTCTGAAGTACCGATGCCGGATATTTATTGCTTAAAGGGCTCTCGATCGAGTCGCGTACTATATTTGCCTTTGCCTCGCCTGAGGCAATTATCAATGCTACTGCATCTTTGTTATATGTAATTGTATTCAGTCCAATTGTAATTACAAGTCTATTCCTTGCTATCTCTATTCCTCCCAAGTCAGTCGAGGCGGCTGCCTGTGTCTCGTAGTTCGTTTCCATTAGACGGGTAGTCGAAAAGTGATCACTGCCCTCTATGTTAAAACCAATGTGACCATCCGGACCTATTCCCCCCAAGAAGAATCCTATGCCCCCTAACTCACGGATCTTCCTCTCATACTCTGTACAGAATTCGTCAACCAGCTCGATTGTCTGCTTTTGATGCTGTTCATGCTTGGTCTTAGCATACCTATAGCGAAGAGATAAGTCTACGCATTTATCCGGAAATATTTGATCTATCGGCATCCCCTTTGACGTAGGTATTTCATTCACATTAATCAGAAGCGCCTTACTAGCATCCATCTCAAAGCTGCTGAAATAAAACCTCTGTATATAATAATAAAAACTATTATGCTGAAAGGAATCTATTGGATAAAATTCATCTATCTGTACAAAATGAATACTCCGCATATCAGGCTTTGTCGCTGCATCTATGCCATTACTTGATAGCTCTTCTTTTACTTGCTTACTTTCCCAATTCTTTAGATAATATGAAACCCATTTTATAAAATGCTCCGGCGTCTTCCCTGTCGGCAATGAAACTACACCCCCAGGGTTCTCTTGTGTCCATTCTATAAATCTTAATGCCGTTAACTTCCCTAATTCAGGAAAATTCTTTACCTGTATTATCCCCACTTTTTCTGTAGGTGTATATAAAAATTCTCTACCTGATTTATCTAAATACCTCTTCTCTACCTTTGATAACGATGATTTCCTATTTTTTACCATTTCTTTTTCTTTGTTTGT
>JAJXTM010000208.1 GCA_021783875.1 Bacteroidota bacterium | reverse complement strand
GTTTTCCTGCTTGTACTAGCTCGTTTAAATTAATTCCATATTTTTTTAACGATTGATATGTATCTTCAGGATTCTGAGAAGTCACCCTTTGATTGCCGCGGACATCCTTTAATGCAGTCAGAATTTCTTCGTGTGATACCCCGTTATCACGCAATAACTGCCCGGTTTTATTGTCACCGGAAGAAATTGCAAGAAGTATATGTTCGGTTGAAACAAATTCATCTTTTAAATTTCTTGATTCTTCGGCGGCAACGTCAAAAAGCTTCGCGGTTACGGTTGACATCTGCTGATTGCCCACTCCTGAACCGGAAACTTTTGGCAAAGTCTCAAGCATCTCATTGATTTTAACTTTTAACCTGGAAACATTCCCGCCTGTCTTTTGAATAATAGTATCGGCAATGTTTCCGTTTTCCTGTATCAAAGCCGCCAGCAAATGCTCCGGTTCTACTATCTGGTTATTATAATTCTGCGCTATCTCAAGTGCGGATTGAACAGCCTCCTGAGCCTTCACAGTTAGTCTGCTAAAATTAAATGCCATTATTGTCTTTCATTCAAAATTCATAATTCATAATTCAAAATTACTTTGAGCCTTTACAGTAAGTCTGCTAAAATTAAACGCCATTATTGTCTTTCATTCAAAATTCAAAATTACTTATAGTTTTTTAACTTCCGTATACCACTCGCTAGACTGCTCAAGCATCTGGTTAATCCTTTTCACAAGTTTATAAGGATCATTTAAACTTCCTTCAAGCAGCAGTGCTGATTCATATAATTCTTCGACAACATTATAAATGTATTCATCTTTTGAATTAGATTTAAATATCTTCAGCAAATTTCTGATAAGCTTATGGTTTTTATTTATTTCGAAGACTTTCTTTTGTACGGATAAATCCTTATTTGTCAGTCTTAGAATTTTCTGCATCGAGGCGGACATGCTGTCGTCCGGATTTACCACACATGCCGGGGAATCACTCAGTCGTTTTGATTCTTTTACATCGGTAATCCTATCTCCTAAAATTTCTTTTATCTTCGCAAGAAGACTGTCAAATTGCTTTTCATCATCTTTATCAAGGTTTTCAAATTTGTTTCCTTTTTCAGTTACATCATTCAGCTTTTCAATTTTATTGAGTTCTGTCGAATCAACGGATTTAAAATCAAAGTCCTTAAACTTTCTTATCGAAGAAATCAAAAATTCGTCTATAGGATCGTATAGATACAGAACTTCAATTCCCTTTTGTCTGAAAATTTCAAGATGGGGATCGAGCGCAATTGCATCACGGCTGTTTCCGAATGCATAATAAATTTCTTTTTGCCCATCCTTTATCCTTGAAGTATAATCTTCCAGTCCGGTTAATTCATCTGCATTATTACTTGTGGATGAATTAAATCTTAGCAGCTGTGTGTACTTATCCATATTCGTATAATCACTATACCCAAGTTTGAAAACTTTTCCGTGTTCTTTCCAGAACTCAGCATACTTTTCCGGCTCGTCCTTGCCTTTCTTTAATAAATAAGATAAAACCTGATTAGTAATACTGCTGGCAATCTTTGCGAATATAGCATTCTCCTGCAATGTCTCCCTGGAGATATTGAGCGGTAAATCCTCCGAGTCAACGACTCCTTTTACAAAACTTAAATACTCGGGAAGAAGACCTTTGTTTTTGTGCTGTATTAAAACTCTGCGGACATATAAATCTAATCCGTAATCTTCGCGGTTAAATCCGAATAGATCAAAATTCTTCTTTGGAATAAATAATAGGCAGCTGAACTGTATCGGCGCGTCTACCGATACATGTATAGTGTCCATAGGCTCTTCGGAATCGAAACTTAAGAATTTATAAAATTCGGTATACTCTTCTTTCTTAATTTTACTCTTTGGTTCACGCCAAAGTGCGGTAATGGTATTTACCTTTTCATTTTCAAGGTATATCGGGAATGAAATGAAATTGGAATGTCTCTTAATTGTAGATTCGATTTTATATTTCTCGGCAAATTCTTTTGCATCTTCTTTTAAGTGAATTTCAATTATTGTTCCGCGTTTTAAATCTTCATTAATTTCTTTTATTTCATAATTTCCTAACCCGTCCGATTTCCATTCAATAGCAGGCGATTCAGATTTAAATGATTTTGATTTAATGACAACTTCTTCGGCAACCATGAAGACCGAATAAAAACCGACCCCGAACTTTCCTATAATATTAGTTACATCGGTTTTACTTTCCTTGAGCTGCTTTAAAAATTCTGCCGATCCGGATTTTGCTATTGTACCGATATTATTAATTAATTCGTCTTTCGTCATTCCTATTCCTGTATCGGTAATAGTCAATAGCTTTTTCTTTTCATCAAAATTGATTTTGATTTCAAGCGGTAATTCTTTATCGGCTATTTCTGTACCTTTGGTAGATTCAAACCTAATTTTATCAAGGGCGTCTGATGCATTGGAAATTAATTCACGCAGAAAAATTTCCCTGCTTGTATAAAGTGAATGCACGAGTATATCAAGAAGTTGTTTTATCTCAGCTTTAAATTCATGTTTTTCTGTTGTCGATTGTTTTTGAGCCATTTGTTTCTCCGGTTTAATTTATAATGTTTTTATTTTCTTAATTCAGATAGTTCTTTAAATAATTTTTCTTCTTTTGCAGATAAATTTTTGGGAAGTTTAACTGTTATGGTGATGAATAAATCACCTCTTGTTTTGTTTGCATCATATTTGGGCATGCCCAAACTTTTAAGCCTCAATATTTTTCCGTTGTCTGTTTCTTTGGGAATTGATATAGAAATATTTTTCCCGTCTATTGTTTTGATTTCCTTTTTACCGCCTAGAATTGCTGTATATAAATCAATTGTAAGGGTTATATATAGATCATCTGCTTTTCTATCGAATACTTGGTGTTTATCAATTTTAATCACTAAGTAAAGATCGCCTCGCTCACCTCCGTTTATTCCTTCAGCGCCTTGTTTTGGAAGTCTGAGTTTTTTTCCGTCATCAACTCCGGGGGCGATTTTTACTCTAAGCTTTTTCCCGTCAACGGAAATTTCTTTTTCCGTTCCGCTGTATGCTTCTTCGAGTGTTACAACTAAAATTGCTTCATAATCCCTTCCTTTTCTTACTTGCTTGAATGCCGAGGCTTTGTTTTTTGCTCCGGTAAACCCGCCGCCAAAAAAACTTTCAAAAAAATCAGAAAACCCGCTTTCTCCAAATATATTTTCAAAATTACCGGCATTGCCGAAATTGCTATGCCCTTGATTAGAATAATATCCGCCTCTGCCCTGACTTGGACCTGCATTCTCGTATTGTTTCCAGTTCGCTCCGAGAGTGTCATATTTTTTTCTCTTTTCCGGATCGCTTAAAACTTCGTTTGCTTCTGTAATCCCTTTAAATTTTTCTTCAGCAGCTTTGTTTCCGGGATTTTTATCGGGATGATATTTCTTGGCTAGCTGTCGATAAACTTTTTTAATTTCATCTGCAGTAGCGTTTTTATCAACACCAAGAATTTTGTAATAATCCTTATATTCCATGCTCATCCCTTAAGTTTATTGTATCCCAAAAATATCAATTATTTTATTTAATTGCTGAAATTAATAAATCAAAAGGGTAACTGAAAGCAGTTACCCTTAAGACTTGATTTCTCTGTGTTATAACCTCAAAAGCTGGTGTCCGGTTTTTTTATTCAAAATTCAGCATTCAGAATTCAAAATTACTTTACCTTGACTTCTATCTCTTTCGGCTTTGCTTCTTCTGCTTTCGGAATAGTGATTATCAATTGACCATCTCTAAATTCAGCTTCAATTTTGTCTTCTTGAATTTGCTGCGGTAAAGTAAAAGAACGATAATATTTTCCGTAAGCTCTTTCAACTCTGTGGAATTTGGAATCCTTTGTTTCTTTCTCCTGCTTTCTCTCACCGCTGATTGTCAACTGACTATCAGAGAATGCTATTTTAACATCGCTTTTATTTATTCCGGGAAGATCTAACTTAATTTTGAAATTATCTGTGTCTTCCGAAATATCTGTTAACGGAGTCCAAACTGCATTTTCATATTCTTCGTTTCCGTTTTCTTGGTTTAACCCAAATCTATTGCCAAACGATTTGAATAATCTGTTGAATTCGCGTTCGACATTTAACAATTCCCTCTCGGGACTAAATCTTACTATTGCCATGATTTTATTCTCCTTAAATTTTTATTTAACTTATTTCAGTTGTAGTTATCCAATTTGTATACCAAATCGATAATACACTGTAATTTATTATAATTAAATACTTTAGAGAATATTTGCGTTTTTCTGCCCAGTATGTCAATTTGTCATATTAATTGTCAACTATCATAAATCATGTTAATTTTTGACATTTTGTCTGCCAAAATATCATAATTCTAAATATCCTAACTTACATTATTTCTATTCCTTCTTCAAAAATAATTGGATTGTTAATAGGTTACTGTTTAATTATTTTTGTTATTTAAAATTATATGTATTGCCTTATGATAAATTTCATTGTATATCTTTCAATACTCATCATCCATAATTCAAATTTGCAGCTCTCCGCTTTATGAATAATTTTTTTAAAGAAGATACTATAGTTGCCCTCGCTACACCAAACGGAACCGGAGCAATCTCAGTAATAAGACTTAGCGGAACCGATTCATTTTCGGCTATTGACAAAATATTTTCAGGAAAGAAGAAAATTATTGACTCGGATTCGCATACAATTCACTATGGAAAAATTATTGACAATGAAAAAAATATTATCGACGATGTACTGGTTTCTGTCTTTCGTTCCCCTAATTCCTATACCGGCGAAGATGTTATTGAAATTAGTACACATGGCAACCCCTTTATAGCTCAAAAAATAATAGAACTACTTATAAATGAAAAAATCCGGCTTGCCGAACCGGGCGAATTTACCAAGCGCGCTTTCCTAAATAACAAATTAGACTTAGCTCAGGCTGAGGCTGTAATC
>JAJXTM010000013.1 GCA_021783875.1 Bacteroidota bacterium | reverse complement strand
ACAGCCCTTGGATTTCGTTTAACGGCGGAAGAGGACTAGCCACATCACTAGGAGGTATGATCCTAATTTCTCCTTTAATTCCTATTATATGGGGAGCCGGATGGGTGATATTTTTTATTCTAAAAAAAGAAATAATTATTTCAAATTTTTTTGCAACCTTGCTGACATTAATTATATCATTTTTAAATGTTGGCTTATTAAGAAAATATTCATATCCTCATTCGAATTTCGATTCAACTATTGTCTTGTTCATTTCTTCCATTTTAATTTTAATCCTTATAAAACATTTTGAGCCGGTTAATAGTCTAATAAGTCAAAATTTAAAAAAGAAGGAAATATAATGGACTATTCACGAAAATTACCTGTTTATTTAGTATTATTAATATTCATATTGAATAATTATTTATCCTATTCTCAATCAAATGATTCTAATCTAATTTATCATGAATCTAAAAATAGTTCCAATTCTTTATCCAATAATAATTTTTCCTCAGATAATGACATAACCAACTCAAGAAATAATGCTATTACCGAAACAGTAAAAAAAATCAGCCCCGCAGTTGTAGGCATTAATGTTACTGAAATTAAACAATATTCCAGTCCATTTAATAGCTTCTTTAATGATCCCTTTTTCAAACAATTTTTCGGCGACCAAGGTTCTTATAATCAAAAGATTAAAGAACTTGGTTCGGGATTTCTGATTTCAAGCAATGGATATATTGTTACTAATGACCACGTTGCCGGGAATGCATCTGAAATAAGTGTTACTCTTACAGACGGCAAAGAATATAAAGCAAAACTAATCGGCTCTGATAAAGCTACTGATATTTGTCTATTGAAAATCAACGGAAATAATTTTCCTTATGTTACTTTGGGTAATTCTGATAATATTATGATTGGTGAATGGGTAATCGCTTTTGGAAATCCTTTCGGATTATTTAATGTCAACGATAAACCTACAGTTACTGTTGGTGTCGTTAGCTCTACCGGTATGAATCTCGAACCTATTGACAATCGATATTATCTGAATATGATTCAAACAGATGCTGCCATAAACGGCGGTAATAGCGGCGGACCACTTGCTAATAGCCTAGGTGAAGTCATCGGAATGAATACCTTAATTTATACGGCGGGCGGGAATCAAGGTAATATTGGTCTGGGCTTTGCTATTCCGATAAATAAGGTTAAACATATCATTACTGAGCTTAAAGATAAAGGTAAAATTGATCATAATTTTAATATCGGTCTCAGAATACAAACTGTTGATGAAGGTATAGCAAAATATTATAATTTGAAAAGCTCCAGAGGTGTTATTGTTACTCAGGTTTTGCCAAATTCTCCAGCAAGTTATGCGGGAATTAAATCCGGCGATATTATCTTACAGGTTAACGATTATAAAATTTTAGATGATCAAACACTAGTGGGAGTATTTCAGCAATTCAGCACAGGACAAAAAATAACTCTACATATTTTAAGAGATAATAAAAATATTTTAAAACAAATGATTTTGGAGAAGACTCTTAATGATTGATAGATACACTCTCCCTGAAATGGGAAAAATTTGGCAGGATGAATTTAAGTTTAATACTTGGCTCAAAATTGAAACTCTCGCTTGCGAAGCCAGATGCAATCTTGGAGATATTCCCAAAGAAGATCTCGAAATTATTAAACAAAAAGCAAATTTTGATGTGAAAAGAATTTTGGAAATTGAAGAAACTACGAAACATGATGTTATTGCTTTTCTTACTAATGTTTCTGAGTATGTAGGTCCAGCTGCCCGGCATATTCATTACGGAATGACTTCTTCAGATATTCTTGATACTACCCTCTCCTATCAAATGAAATCTTCTGGTCTAATTCTGCTGAAAAAATTAGTCGAATTGAAAATCTCATTAAAAGGAAAAGCAATCGAGCATAAGAAAACTGTATGCGTCGGTCGATCACACGGTATTCACGCTGAACCAACAACTATGGGTCTAAAGTTTGCCCTATGGTACGAAGAAGCAAAAAGAAATATTTTGCGACTTAATTTAGCCATTGGAAATATCAGTGTCGGGAAAATATCCGGAGCTGTAGGCACTTTTGAACATCTTTCCCCTAAAGTTGAGGAATATGTATGTAATGCATTAGGTCTCTACCCCGCACCCATCTCAACTCAGATTATTCAAAGAGATAGACATGCAGAATTTATGTCGGTTTTGGCAATTATCGGCGCTTCACTTGAAAAAATTGCTTTGGAAATTCGTCACCTTCAAAGAACAGAAGTGCTTGAAGCCGAAGAATATTTTTCAAAAGGTCAAAAAGGTTCTTCTGCTATGCCTCATAAAAGAAATCCGATTGTCAGCGAAAGAATTGCGGGTCTAGCCCGTGTCTTACGCGGAAATGCAACAGCCGCTTTGGAAGATGTTGCTTTGTGGCATGAAAGAGATATTTCTCACTCTTCAGTGGAAAGAATTATTGTGCCCGATAGTTGTATCGCCCTCGATTATATGCTTGAATTAACTGGAAAATTAATTAAAAATCTTATAATCTATCCTGAAAATATGTTGAAAAATTTGAACCTTACAAGAGGTTTGGTCTTTTCACAAACTGTATTGCTTAAATTAGTCAGTAAAGGCGCTTCCAGAGAAGATGCATACAAAATCGTTCAAACTTCTGCTATGGATGTCTGGGCTGACCAGAATAAAAATTTATATGATGAGTTATCAAAATCTAAAGAAATTTTGACTTATCTGTCTACTGATGAATTAAAAGAGGTGTTTGAAAATAAAAAAATGTTGAACAATGTAGATCTTATTTTTGAACGAACAGTTGAATCTGATTAGATTTATAAGAATCCAACTCACATTATTTATTTTAATCTTGTTAAATAAATTGATTACATTTATTTTTACAAATTGTTTTAATTCATCATTGCCCTTTAATTTATTGTAACTTTTAACTTGCTTATTAATAAAGCTCATCATTAAATATTAAAATGAAAAAACCCTCGGGAAAACTTATGAAAAAGCTCTTAGCTCTTGTTATATTTTTAGTTGCAGCAAATATTTTTTTAGCACGTACTTATTTTAGGAAAAATCAGACTCCTGATCCAAACGATACCACTAAGGTTATTGAACCAGCTAAATATCTCTCAAATGAAGATGAGCTTATAAATACAATTTTAACCCGTTATCACTATAGCAAATTCGTATTGAATGACTCACTATCGGGAGTAATTTTTGACCGTTATATCAAATCTTTGGATTATAATAGAAGTTACTTTCTTGCTTCTGATTTGCAAAATTTCAATAAGTATAAATATCAATTAGGAAATGACATTAAATCCGGCAATCTGGATCCGGCTTATACGATATTTAATACATTCAGGGAAAGAGTAAATGAGAGGATTGATTATGCCGAATCTCTTCTTAAAGGAACTTTTAATTTTAATAGAAATGACAGTCTTGTCTTGGATAGATCAAAATCTCCATGGATTCAAGATACATCCGGTTTGAATAAATTGTGGAGAGAAAAAGTTAAAAATGATGCTCTTAATTTAATTTTAACTGGTAAAAAATTGCCCGATATTCAAACAATTTTAACAAAACGTTATGAAAATTTGAGAAAAGGCGTTATGCAGTCAAATAGTGAAGATGTATTTCAGGTTTTTGAAAATTCATTTACCGAATCAATTGATCCTCACACTGACTATTTTTCCCCTGTTACTTCGGAAAACTTTAAAATTGATATGAGCAGAACTTTAACCGGCATCGGAGCTCAATTACAAACTGAAGATGATTATACAAAAATTGCTGAAGTTATTCCGGGTGGACCTGCCTTTAAATCTAAAATGCTTCACCCAAACGATAAAATTATAGGAGTTGCTCAAGGCAAGGACGGTGAAATGGTAGATGTCATCGGATGGCGTATTACCGATGTTGTTCAGTTAATCCGCGGACCTAAAGGCAGTTTGGTTAGATTGCAGATTCTTCCTGCTTCCGAAGGCCTTAATGGCAAACCTATTGAAATTTCTTTGGTAAGAGATAAAATAAAATTAGAAGAGCAATCAGCAAAGGATAAAATTCTTGATATAAAAAATAATAATAAGGATTATAAATTCGGAGTTATTATTATTCCGGCTTTTTACAGCGACTTCGAAGCTGAAGCTAGAGGAGATAAGAACTTTAAAAGCACAACCCGAGACGTTCAAAGATTACTCGATAGCCTAAAACTAGCTAAAGTAAGCGGAATTATTATCGACCTCAGAAATAATGGCGGAGGTTCTTTAGAAGAAGCAATTAAATTAACCGGGTTGTTTATTAAGAGAGGCCCAGTGGTTCAAATTAGAAACTCTGATGGTTCTATACGGGTTGAAACTGATCCCGACTCCTCAATCGATTATAGCGGTCCCCTTGTCGTTTTGGTTAATCGATTTAGCGCTTCAGCATCAGAGATTTTTGCAGCAGCGATTCAAGATTATGGCCGAGGTTTGATTATCGGAGAACAAACTTATGGCAAAGGCACTGTCCAAAATTTGATTGACTTAAATCGTCTTATGCCCGAAGAAGGTAAAAAACTCGGTCAGGTAAAATTGACTATAGCTAAGTTCTACCGTATTACCGGCGGTAGCACTCAGCACCTTGGCGTTATTCCTGATATTACTTACCCTTCTGCTTTCGATTCAAATGAATATATGGAAAGCTCCGAACCAAGTTCTCTTCCTTGGGACCAGATTCACCCTACTACTTATAAACCTTTCGGAGACCTAAAAAAATATATTCCTCTTTTAATTCTTGATCATGATAAAAGAATTAAAAATGATTCTGAATTTCATGAGTACTTGTCTGAAATTAAGGAGTATAAAGATACTCATGCTAAAACTGCAATTTCATTAAATGAAACTATAAGAAAAAAAGAGCAAGAAGAAGCGGATCAGAAAAATTTTGAAAGAGAAAATGCCCGTAGAAGTAAATTAGGATTAAAATTACTTAAAAAAGGTGAGGTTGCTCCGGCAAATGAAGCGATTAAAGATGATCCGATTCTTGATGAAACCGGACATATATTAGGAAATTTTGTAGATCTTCTAAAAAAAAATAAGTGAATTCTAGAATTCACTTAGAATATTAAGTAGTTTCCTTTTTGCTATCGGAAATATTGATTCATAAAATGGAAACTCCAAGCTCGTTTCAATATTGAATGTTGCATAATTTGTTCTATTATAAAATCTTTTTATTAACTCATGTTTGAATATTTCAGCATTATTAGAATATTCTAATGGCTTTACATTTTCAATAAATGTGGTTTTAATTGAATGTAACGGCTTGCTTTCCGATGAATAAATTGCACTTTGATATTTATGAATTTGAGTTATATTTTCAGCAGCATTATTTATTAAAAAATACCCTTCGTCTTTATAAATAGGCGATGTACCTACCTCCGAGATTGATATATTATTTTCGATAAAATTATATATAATATATGCTTCTTTAATTAGTGATTTTAAATATGGGAGTGCCCATTCAATTAATTCATATATGTAATCTTCGTATTCAACTATTTGATCTGCAATATCTAAAATTGTTAGTTTTCTTTTTGAATATTCGTCAGATTGCTTTTTATGATATTGAAGAGAAAAATTATCTTTTTTATCAAGGATTTCATCAAGTTGAGAGCTTAAATATACCAACTCTGAAAGTGATGGGTAAATTTTATTCTTATTTAATTCCTTTTGATATTCTTTTAAACGAGATAATATATGATATTGATTTATCTCCATATCACTTTCTTGAGAAATAAAAGAATCTAATGTTAAGGCTTTCATAGCAAAATCCTTTTTCTAAAAAAGAATCAAATTACGTACCAAATAACTAATAAAAGGGAATCTCTAAAATTGCTCAATTTTTACGTTTATTATCGCACAAAGGCATCACATATTATCATATTGGGAAAATTCTAAAAATCAATCCAGTGCACAAAACTTTATTTAACTTTTAACTTATAAATTTTTACAAAAAATCTCTATTTTATTTCAAACTTTATACCTTGCGCCAAAGGTAATGTATACCCATAATTTATTGTATTAGTTTGTCTTCTCATATAGGCTTTCCAGGCATCGGAACCCGATTCTCTACCTCCACCAGTTTCCTTTTCACCTCCGAAAGCGCCTCCAATTTCTGCCCCGGAAGTACCTACGTTTACATTTGCAATCCCGCAATCCGAACCTTCAGCAGATAAGAAAGCCTCGACATCACGTAAATTATTGGAAAAAATTGAGGATGACAGCCCCTGAACAACTCCGTTATGAATTTTTATCGCATTCGCTATATCTCCCGAATACTTTATTAGATACAAAATAGGTGCGAATGTCTCTTTTTGGACAATTGAATATTCATTTTTTGCTTCAACTACAGCCGGAGAAACATAACATCCCGATTCATAACCTTTACCTTTTAATACTTTTCCTCCGAACAATATCTTTCCACCTTCCTTTTTTAATTGAATTAATGCATCCTCAAAAGTTCTTACAGCATCCAGATCAATTAATGGTCCTACATGATTCTTTTCATCTAAAGGATTTCCAATACGCAAACTTTTGTAAGCTTTTAATAATGAATATCTTACCTTTTCATAAATTTTCTCGTGAATGATTAACCGCCTTGTTGAAGTACATCTTTGACCACAAGTACCAACGGCTCCAAATACAATAGAAGGAATAGCAATTTGCAAATCAGCATCTGGAGTAATGATAATTCCATTATTCCCACCCAATTCCAAAATTGATTTACCGAATCTTTTAGATATAACC
The DNA here is from genome assembly GCA_021783875.1 of Bacteroidota bacterium. Classification (GTDB taxonomy): domain Bacteria; phylum Bacteroidota; class Ignavibacteria; order Ignavibacteriales; family Ignavibacteriaceae; genus FEN-1297. Next base: position 14,542 of record JAJXTM010000013.1, on the reverse strand, counting down.
TCAGCGGCATGCCGACCTACTTTCGTTGAACCTGTGATTGAGATCAAATTAATTCTTTTATCCTCAAGTAATTTCTCACCTATAGTTGCACCTTTACCGATAATTAATGAAAATATTCCCTCGGGTAATTTATTTTCTTTCAATACCTTTGAAATAATATTCTGGGTTGCAATTGCGGATAATGGAACTTTTGATGATGGCTTCCAAATGTTCACATTTCCGCAAACTGCCGCAATCATAGCATTCCAGGAAAATACTGCAACAGGAAAATTAAATGCTGATATTGTTGTTACAATTCCTAATGGATGATATTGATCATACATTCTGTGATTAGCTCGCTCTGAGGCCATTGTATAGCCATATAACTGTCGTGACTGTCCGACTGCAAAATCACAAATATCAATCATTTCCTGAACTTCTCCTAAGCCTTCCTGAAGTGATTTTCCCATTTCAAATGAAACTAATTTTCCCAATAAGAGCTTGTATTCTCTCAATCGAATTCCGATTTGCCTAACAATGTCTCCACGCTTTGGAGCCGGAACATTCCTCCAATACAAAAATGCTTCATGTGCCTTTAATATAATTTTATCGTAATTTTTTTCGGAAGCTTGGTAAACAGATGCTATAAATTCTCCTGTTGCCGGAGAATAAATTTTTAATTTTTCACCAGTCTTTGAATCGATCCATTGTGTGCCGGTGCTAGCTCCGAAATTTTCTTTTTTAATTCCTAATTTTTTTAAAAATTCCATTTTCTATCCCTTTCCAATTTTTTTGGATAAATAAGAGTTCTCTTTTGAAAAACTCTTAAAGTATTAACTTATTGATGATTAAATTTAAGCATATTTGGTACAATAATTTCAAAATTATTCTTAAAAAGTATATAATTTAATTTAAGAATTTGGTTGTTTATTCAATTACTTATATTTAAATTAGAGTATAATATAACCGGTTATAATATGATTAAGTTAAAAAATTTCAAAGAAGAAACCGGATTTAAGGTGCTTCGCAGTTATTTTGTCTCCCGCTTCGAGAACGTATTCTAAATTCATCCTTCCTATTTCCAATTTTTAATTAAGCAAAAATTTTTACTTAACTTATAGGAGGCTATTAATGAATACGCTAATTAATAAAAACTTTGATGATATTTTGGACAAAAAAGATTTAATGATTCCGGCTAAAGTCCATGAAACAATTTCGAAATATATGCTTGCCGACGGGTTTGATTTTGTTCTTGACTTAGAACATAGTCATGGAATGAATCTCATCGATGCCAAATCAGGCGATATTTATTTAGACTTTTTTACTTTTTTTGCTTCTTCGGCATTGGGAATAAATCACCCAAAAATTAATAACGAATATGTTAAAGATAAAATCATAACTGCTGCACTTAACAAGCCATCAAATTCCGATATTTACACGACTCAAATGGCTGAGTTTGTAGAAGCTTTTGCAAGATTTGCTCTGCCTTCATATATGAAACATCTGTTTTTCGTTTCAGGGGGCACTTTAGCAGTAGAAAATGGATTAAAAGTTGCCTTCGATTGGAAAGTTCAGAAAAATTTCATCAAAGGTTACAAAGAAGAAAAAGGTCAGCAGGTAATACATTTTAAAGAAGCATTTCATGGAAGAAGCGGCTATACTCTTTCCCTCACAAATACTGAAATAAATAAGATAAAATATTTCCCTAAATTTAATTGGCCTCGTATATCAAATCCTAAAATTATTTTCCCGCTTGAAGAAAATCTATTACTTATAAAGGAGAATGAATCAAAAGCTATTAATGAGATTTATGAAGCAATTAAAAATAATAAAGATGATATTGCTGCCATTATCATTGAGCCGATACAGGGTGAAGGCGGCGATAATCTTTTCCGTCGTGACTTTTTTATTAAACTTCGCGAAATATCTGATGAAAATGATATTCTTTTAATGTTTGATGAAGTTCAAACAGGATTCGGTCTTACGGGAAAGCTTTGGGCTTATGAACATTATGTCCAACCCGATATCATTTCATTCGGGAAAAAAGCACAGGTTTGCGGAATAATGGTTTCGTCAAGAATTGATGATGTTCCGGAGAATTGTTTCCATGTTCCAAGTAGAATAAATTCTACCTGGGGAGCTGATTTGACCGATATGGTACGTTCGAAATTTATTATAGAGGTTATGGAAGAAGAAAATCTAGTCCATAATGCCGAAATATTAGGGAAGTATTTATTGGAGCAGTTGTACGAGGTTCAATCAGAATTTCCAAAACTAATAAACAGTGCCCGCGGATTAGGTCTAATGTGCTCTTTCAATTTTCCTACTACAGCTTTGAGAAATGAGTTTAAGTCGCTTTGCTATAAAGAAAAACTTTTAATTCTAGGGTGCGGAGACAGATCTATCAGATTCAGACCACCGCTTAATGTTGAATATGATGATATAAACAACGCCTTGAATATTATCAGAAAAGTTTTATTTTTAATGACATCGTTTAATTAATTAATTTTTAACTACTTGCATGATGCGGCTCCCATTGGAGCCGTTATCATTTTAAATTTATAATTATATTGGATCAAAAATTATATATTGTCAGCACTCCGATAGGTAATTTGAAAGATATTACTTTACGTGCCATTGATACACTTAAAGAAGTTGATTTTATTGCCTGTGAAGATACCCGGGTAACAGGAATTCTACTTAAGCATTATGAAATAACGAAAGAGATGACTTCTCTTAATGCAGTTAATGAACAATCCAAGATAAATTTCATTATAGACAGTATCCTATCGGGAAAAAGCTTTGCATTAGTCACTGACGCAGGAACTCCGGGCATCTCTGATCCGGGCAACAGATTAATTTCTGCTTCTATTGAAAAAGGTATTACTGTAGTACCTATCCCCGGAGTTTCTGCTTCCATAGCAGCATTGACTATAAGTGGACTACCATCAAACTCTTTCGTTTATGAGGGATTTATTCCGCAAAAAAAAGGAAGACAAAAAAGATTATCAATCTTAAGCGAAGAAGAAAGGACAATAATTATTTATGAGTCAGTACACCGGATTGAAAAATTATTAAAAGAGCTCGACCATTACATGCCCGAACGGATTATTGTTGTCTGCAGAGAATTGACAAAAAAATTTGAAGAATGTTGGCGCGGAAACGCATCAAGTATCTTAAATTCTCTTTCAACAAAAATAATTAAAGGTGAGTTTGTCATAGTTATAGCTCCCAAAAAGTGGAAAGATAATTACGTTCCAGACGATGGTTCCTATTCCTCATCCAAATAATTTACTAAAGTTTGCACTTCATATTTTTTAAGTTTTTCCCTACCTTTTAAAAAGCTAAGTTCTATTACAAAAGATATTTGGACAATTTCTCCACCTAAATTTTCTATTAAATTTGCCGCGGCTAAAGCTGTGCCTCCCGTAGCAAGCAAATCATCATGTAAAAGTACTCTCTCCCCTACTTTAATTGCATCCTTGTGAATTTCAATTGTATCGCTGCCATATTCCAAATCATAAGTTTTGCTTTCCTTTTCCGCCGGCAGCTTTCCTGGTTTTCTGATTGGGACAAAACCTACATTTAATTTCTCCGCAAGCATGGAGCCGAAAATAAAACCTCTGGATTCAATACCTACAACTTTAGAAATGTTAAGATTCTTAGTCATCTTGTAAAGCTCATTTAAAGTATGTTTTAACGCTTCCGGATCTTTGAGCAATGTTGTAATATCGCGGAACATTATACCTTCTTTTGGAAAATCTTTTATGTTTCTTATGTAGTCTTTTAAATCAATTTTCATTATAGTCTCACTTTTTATTTATAAAATTATTAATACCTTCTTCGAAATCTTTTGTGGTCCTTGTAATTGTATTCATATTAATGGAATATTTAACTGCGTCAAAAATACTTAAGTCAGCTATTTTATTTATAAGTTTTTTTGTTTCGTTCATTGAATCTGATGAATTGTTTAATAACTTTTGAGCAAATGCTTTAGCTTCGCCAAGAGCATCATCGGCTAAATAATTGACCAATCCTATTTCTACTGCCTCCTCCGCATTAATAATTTCGCCTGATATAAGAAGCCTGCGGGTTTTCCCTTCTCCTATTTTTCTAATTAAAAATGTTGATACAATGGCGGGAATAAAACCGATTTTAACTTCAGGGTATCCAAATTTCGATTTTGTTTTATCAGCAATAATAAAATCACAGACTGTAGCTAATCCGCATCCGCCTGCAATAGCAGCGCCGTTAACGGCAGCAATAGTAGGTTTTGGAAAATTATAAATCTTCAGGTATAGACTAGCAAGATTTTGAGAGTCATTTGTATTTTCTATAATTGAATAATCTTTTATTTTGTGGAGGTAATCGAGATCGGCTCCGGAACAGAAACTACTCCCTTCACCGCTTAAAATAAGGACTTTTAAATTATTATCTGCTTCCGCTAAATTTAATTTTTCACTTAATTGAGCTATCATTTCCGGTACAAGAGCATTTCTTTTTTCAGGTCTGTTAAGTAAAATGACACCTATATTACCGTATATATCAAACTTGACCATTTCGTATACCTTATGATTTGCCGAACTTGAATATTAAAAATATTTTGTCAAGAGAAACAATTGCAAATAAGTAGTAATAAAACCTAAAAATCCTCCTGCAATGACCTGAGCATTAGTATGGCACTTTAGTTTCACTCGTGACCATGCTACTAAAATAATTACCGGCACCATCAAAAAACCCCGCAAACCGAATGCATAAACTAAAGCCGCTGTCGGTCCGGCTGCACCCATTGCATGAATGCTAATTTTCCATGTCTTGTTTATAAAAATTATTATTGCCGTATTCGAAATATAACAAAACCAAAATACCGTTGAAATGGGATTTATTCTAAAAATTAGTAAAACAATAAATCCAATCGAATAAATAAGAATGGATATTAAAAAAGGGAATGTCCTTTCCTCTTTGATTGTTGCATCTATATCAACAAGTTTTCCTTTCTTCTTTAGATAAAGGAAAAGAAATATTGGCGCTAAAAATCCGAATATGAGAACCACTGCACTTAAAATTATTTTTTTTTCAACCGCGCTTTCTAGATAAATAACAAATAGAGTAAAAATAATTATGGAAAATGACGGTGGAACCAGCAAGGTTGATAAAATTCTAGCTATTTTATTTGAACTATTGGTTTCCAATTTTAAAAAATGATTCCAATCTTCCCCGGCAGGAGATTAAGTGATTTCTTGTTCGAATATATTCTTCAGTTTTTCCAAATAATTTAGAAGTGTTTCTTCAACTATTCTATACTCGACGATTGACATTAATTCTTTTCTTACTAGAGAAGCATAAGGTAAACCTTTTAAATAACCGGTATAAAATTTACGATGTTCAAGAACTGCTTTTCTTTCGCCTTTAACTTCTATAGCAAGATATAAATGTTTTAAGCAGGTTTTAATCTTTAATTCGTTGTCAACAGTATTTATAATCCTACCATTTTCCAATATTTGTTTTGCTTCATAAAAAATCCAAGGATTTCCGATAGCACCTCTAGCAACCATTACGCCGTCTGCTCCAGTTTGATCAAAAGCATTTTTAATATTCATTGGAGTAAGAACATTTCCGTTAAGTACAACCGGGATCTTGACCACTTCCTTTATTTTAGGAATCCAATCCCAATCTGCTTCACCTTTATGTCCCATGACTCTTGTCCGGCAATGAATCGTCAAGCCTTTTACGCCCACATCCTCTAATCTTTTTGCGACATCAAGAATTTGTATGCTTTCATTGTCCCATCCTAAACGGGTTTTTACGGTTACAGGTAAAGAAACCGAATCAACTACTTCTTTAACTAACTTTTGCATAAAAGGAGGATCTTTTAATAAACCAGCTCCGGCTCCATGCCCGACAACATTTTTCACCCAGCAGCCGGCATTAATATCAATCAAATCCGGATTTTCCTTTTCGGCAATTCTTGCGGCACCAGCCATCGATTCAATACCGGATCCGTATATTTGAATACCGACCGGCCTTTCTTTTTCTATGATCTGTAATTTTTTATTGGTTTTTTCTGAGTTTCTTATCAAGCCCTCTGAATTAACAAATTCAGTATATACAACATCGGCTCCTAATTCTTTGCATATAACCCTAAACGAAACATCAGTAATATCTTCCATTGGAGCAAGAAGAATAGCATTTGAAATATTTATTTTTCCGACCGAAAACATTTGCACCTAGTCTGTTTCATCATTTATAAAATTAGAAATACTTTCAGGCTCTATATGAATATGAACTTCAATATCAGAAAAATTTTCATGGAGTTTTTTTTCGACTTCGTGAGAAATACTATGAGCCTTATCGATTGTTAACGTTTCATTAACGTGAATATTCATTTCAACCAAGATCAAAGCACCTGAACTTCTAACTTTAATATCATGAACGTGCATAACTCCCGGAACATTAGATATTACACTTTCAATTTTTTCTTTCATTCCCATCGGTGCTTTATCAAGAAGCACATCAATTGCGCGCCTGCCTAAATTAAAACTTATAAAAATAACAATCATTGCAACAAGAAAAGCTGCTATTGAATCTGCGTATTTGAAATTAAATTGGACCCCGATCAATCCTATTAAAACCACAGCCGAACTGTACACATCCGAAGAAAAATGAAGTGCATCAGCTTCAAGCGCTTGACTATTGAACTTTTTAGCAACTTTCTTTAATGCCCTTGATCGTGATAAATCAATAATTATAGAAGAAAGTATTACTATAAAACTCCATTTGTTTACTAGAATATCCACTTTAGCCCCAAATATTCTTTCAATAACTTCAAAAATTATCCAGCCGCAAGTTACTAAAAGCAAAATTGTCTCGAATAGCGCCGAGAAATTTTCAATTTTACCATGCCCGAAATTATGCTCTCTATCAGCTGGTTTAGAAGAAAATCTAACTGCAAAATATGTCATCAATGCAGCAATTAAATCTAATCCCGAATGAGCTGCTTCAGACAAAATGCCCAAACTATTTGTCGAAATTCCGACAACAATTTTGAATGTAGTCAAAAAAATAGCGGCAATTACTGACCAGTAAGCTACCTGATTTTTTTCTTGTTTTGCAGTTTGTTTGCTTTTTTCCATAAAAATTAAGATTATTAGTATAAATATATACTATTAAAATGAAATGATAAATTCTAATTGTTAGGCAGAGACTAATAAGCGATTAATTTCTTTGTAAATCTAGTTAATATGAATTGAGTATCGTCAAACGCCTGACGCATTTTCCCCAAATCATTGTTTGTTAAATATTTGGGATATTTTTTATCAAATGCAAGCTTAGCCGGTAAAATTTCAAACGAATTTTTATTATCGATTTTTCCTTTAAACACCCAAGTCGGAACATATTCCACACACGAAATAAAAAATTTATTTTCGGAAATTTTCTTTTCGATTTTAATTGTTAAAATTACACCTGCATCGGAATAGCGCCAACGTTGATTGGATAAGAAATTTCCAAGTGAATAAGCTGCAAATCCTGAATCTAAATTTGGATCATATGATTTAAAATAAAAGACCGGTTCAATTACATGCGGATGTCCTCCGATTATCAAATCAGCACCGAAACTAATTGCAGCATTCACAATATTCTTTTGATAGTCATTGGGATATCTTTGATATTCCTTCCCAAAATGGAAATGCACAAGAACAATTTCTGCACCTTTATTTCTCGAGGCAATAATATCATTATGTATTACTGAAGTATCAATAATATTAATTAAATATGATTTGGGAATCTTATTACCGTTTGTGCCGTATGTATAAGCTAAAAAGGCAACTTTAATTCCTTTTATATCAAAAATGCGTATGGAATCTCTGTCTTTTTGTGATGTAAAAGTTCCGTTATAATTTAGATTATTGGATATAAGCTGTTTTATTGTCTTTAGGACTCCGGATTCGCCTCTATCTAAAGCATGATTATTTGCTGTGGAAATTAATTTAAATCCGGTTTTTTTTATTGCGGTAATAAATTTGTCGGGAGAATTAAACCTTGGATAACCGGAATAGCCCGCAGATTTCCCCGCAGTTACAGTTTCAAGATTTGCAAAAGCAAAGTCAGAGGATTCAATATATTTTTTCACTGAATCGAAATACGGATTAAAGTTAAAATTATCCGGCGCCGTTTTAGCATAATCGGCTTCAATCATATGACACATTAAATCTCCGACAGCAGTAATAGAGATAGTTATAACGGAGTCACGGTTTGAATTCTGTTTTGTCTTGCTTCCGATTTTATCTAATGAAAGGATTATTAGAATGGAAATAATGAGAACCGGAGGAATTATTTTCTTAAATTTCATAAAAAACGGCTGAATTAAACGAATCTAATTCAGCCATAATAATAATTGATCTATGATTTAGTTGCTTTTCTTTCAGCTTTTACATCCTGAACATCTTTACGAACTTCTTGGGCATATTTCCTTAAATCGCTCAATCCTTTGCGCAAACGTGTTCCTGCAGCTGCCTGACCTCTCTCATAGAATTTCTCATAATCTACTTCGAGATTCTTTACAACTTGTACTAGATCATCAAATTTTTTCATAGTTACCTCCTGGTGTTTGTTATTGAATGAAATTAGTTAGAATTATCAAATACGATCTCAGCAATATCTTTTATCTGAACTTGTTCAGATTTATCAAAATGTTTTACTCCGTCAGTAATCATAGTCATACAAAAAGGGCATGCCGATGCAATAGTAGCAGCATGGGTTTCTAAAGCTTCTCTAGTTCTTTCAACATTGATTCTTCCGCCTTCTATATCTTCAAGAAACATTCTGCCGCCTCCGCCTCCGCAGCAAAAGCCCTTACTTTTATTTCTGGACATTTCAACTAGTTCAAGGTTTTCAAATTTACTAAGTATTTCTCTTGGGGGATCATATACTCCGTTATATCTTCCAAGGTAACAAGAATCATGATAAGTGATTTGGCTTTCAGAATCATTATTCTTTAACTTAATCTTTCCTTCGTGTAAAAAATTATTTATTAACTCTGTATGATGATATACTTCAAAATTACCGCCGAATTGCTTGTATTCATTTTTTAATGAGTGAAAACAATGAGGACAAGCAGTTACTATTTTCTTCACCCCGTAATTATTAAGAATCTCAATATTTTCTTTCATAAGCATTTGAGCAAGATACTCATTTCCTAAGCGTCTTGCCGTGTCCCCATTACAGTGTTCCTCAGTCCCCAAAATCCTAAAGTTAACATTAGCTTTTTGCATAAGTGATGCAAATGATTTAGTAACCTTTTTATAACGCTCATCAAAAGAACCGGCGCATCCGACCCAGAAAAGAATATCACAATTTGGATCTTCAGCCATTGTCTTGATATTCATTCCGTCAGCCCACGAACCTCTATCAGCCTGGTTAAAAGCCCATGGAGTAAAATTTGTTTCAAGACTCTTGAAAACATTATTTAGATTCGAGGGAAATTGGGATTCAGTTAACACTAAATTTCTTCTTAAATCAACAATTGAATCGACATGCTCAATCATAACCGGGCATTCCTGTACGCAAGCCATGCATGTTGTACAATCCCAAAGTTCGGAATCCGTAATATAATCATGGACTAGAGTTTTACCAAAGATTTCATCATCAGTTTTATTCTCTAAAAGCAAAGTTGCTTTTTCAGCAACTCTGTGACGAATATCCACAATTATTTTTCTAGGCGATAAAACTTTTCCAACAGTAGCCGCAGGACATACCGAATAACACCTACCGCATTGTGTGCATGAATAGCCGTCAAGAATTTGTTTCCATGAAAGCTGCTCAATATCAGCTGCTCCGAACACTTCTATACTTTCATCGTCCAAATTAATAGGTTTTATTGTATTTCTAATGGAATCTATATTAGCAAAATAAGTATTGGGAATTGATGTCAATACATGAAGATGTTTAGAATAAGGCAGATAATTCATAAATGACAAAACAACTAGCACATGCATCCACCAGAAGAATTCAAAGAAGAAGTGAGCATTTGCAGCATTTTTAGAATAAAATATTGGGCTTAATAAGGAAGAAATCGGTCTAATTTCAAAGGAAGGCAGTTGAAAATTATGTATCGCTGCTAAAGAAATATTTTCCCCAAACATGCCGATACAAACAAACATAATTAATAATAATATTATCGTAGCATCCGTTTTTTCTGCTTTGCCGACTTCCAGTCTTTCTATGTGCTCAATATATCTTCTAAATAAAGCATAAATAACTGAAATTATTATAAGTATTCCAAATACATCTTCACTTATAGTTATTACGGAATAAACAGGACCTAAAAATATAAGCGAAAACGGTGAATAGAAACCTTGTATAATTGCTTCAACTACTGCAAATAAGAAAAGAACAAATCCCCAGAATATAAAAGCATGAAGTATCCCTGCTTTAAAATCTCTGAATAATTTTTTTTGAAGAAATGCTATTACCCAAACATTCTTTAATCTTTGACCGATATTTTCAAAACGATTATCATTCTTTTTACCGACAAAAAGAGTTTTATATAATTTCCTTGTATTCCAAAAGAAAAATGCTATTGCAACGCAAAAAATTAATATGAAGATAATATTTTTAATTTCCATTTATAAATTATTTCTTCGATTCATCGGAATGTTTTCGTAAAATGCCGAAATAAATGTTTGATCCGATAAAAACTTTAACTATCTCCCAAAGTAAGAATGGAATTAATCCTGCTTCAAATCCCAGCATTATATTTTTCATGTAAAAAGTGCCAAGATAAATAGATCCTAATATAAGTATAAGAGTATTTCCAGACAGCATAGCCAGTATAACTCTAAAATAAGTCTTTCTATTTTTGACTAAGTAACCAGTTAATAATGCTGCTAACGGGAAAGCCAAAAGATAACCGCCGGTTGGTCCGAATAATCTGGCAAATCCAAACGATGCATCAGGTATTTGAGCGAAAACAGGAAACCCTAAAACTCCGAGTGAAAGATAAATTATTTGGCTGTAAAAACCTTTTTTTGCTCCAAGGAATGCACCGCTTAAAACTACAATCATAGTTTGAAACGTAAATGGAATAGGTTTTACGGGTATTGTAATTTCAGCTGCTACCGCAGTTAAAATTGAGAATGAAAAAATCCAAAATACTTGAGAAGAACTTAATTCGATTAATAAACTAATTATTTTATTTTCTTTTAAACTTTCACGCAAATGCATATACTATCCTTTTACTTAAATTTTTGTGAATTATAATTATTCAACCTTCTTCCCGGGCAAAAAGACTTATTTTCTCCCGTTCTTTTGTCAAATATGCCAATTACTCAACGAAAAGTCAAGAAAACAGGAATTTTTTTAATTCTTATTATTTTCCTAGCAGGCATATTTTTGTTTTAATAAGCTATTTGATTATTTTTTCACTTACATAAAGAGAAAAATTAAAGGTAAGTGTTATAATGAGTTTTCTTTTAGTCATTCCATCAATCGATATAAAAAATGGAAAAACCGTGCGCGTAGTTCAGGGAATTCCTGAACTTAATTGTGTTGAATACGGTAATGATCCAGTTGAAATGGCAAAAATCTGGCGAGCTGAAAATGCAAAATTAATTCATGTTGTTGATTTTGATGCAGCTGCAGATCATTCAAGAAAAAATTTTTCAACTATTGAAAAGATTTGTTCATCTATCATTATCCCGGTAGAGTTCGCCGGAGGTATCCGTACTCTGGATGATGTAAAAGCAATTATGGATGTCGGCATAAGCAGATTGATCTTAAGTACCATGGCAATTGAATCACCAAATGATTTTGTTTCTGCTTTCCAAATATATGGTCCAGCAAAAATATCAATTTCAATTGATATAATCGAAGATGAAGTAGTTATTCGCGGTCGCAGAGTAAAAACGGGGATAAATTATAAAGATTTTGCAATGAAAATGACTGAAATCGGAGTTGAAAGGTTTGTAGTTACTGATGTATTACGTAACGGAGTTTTAGGCGGACCAAATTTAGTTTATACAAAAAATGTTGCTGAAATAACAAAAAGAAAAGTAACCCACTCCGGCGGCATAAGAAATAAAGATGAATTATTAGATGTTCAGACTTTGTTGCCTTTAGGTGTAGATTCAGTTATAATTGGCAGGGCACTTTATGAAAATCGGTTCCCTTGTCAAAAAATGTGGCGGGTTGCTGAATCGGGAATTTTTCAATAAGGATTATTATGGGAAACAATGAAAAAGCAGTTCATAGCAGTTTTTGGTCTAACCTCTTTAATATGACTACTGAAAAAGATGACATCAAAAAAAACTTGTTCTCTATCCCTATCTTTCAAGATCTTAGAGAGAAAGATATGAACATAATTACCGGACTAATTCATTACAGAAATTATATCAAAGATGAATATATATTCTATAAAGGAGATCCGGGAATAGGTTTATATATTATTAGAGAGGGCGACGTTTCAATTAGCGATATTGACTCAACAGGTAATGTTCAATCATTAGCAAATTTGTCTAAAGGGGACTTTTTTGGCGAACTTGCATTAATTGAAGATGAAAAAAGATCTGCTACAGCTATCGCTAAATCAGATGCGAAAATCGCTATTATTTTTAAACCGGATCTTGATGAATTTATCGAAAGATATCCTTCTCAGGGAATTAAAATTTTGAAAGGAATTCTCCAAATTGTAACTTACCGATTAAGAAAACTAAATGATGAAATCATTTCAAATATTAAATAATTTTATTAGGGAGAAATAAAATGGAACCTATAATTAATAAAATCTTAGTGCCGATAGATTTTTCAGATTATTCTAAAAGCTCACTTGTTTATGCTGTTCAGTTTGCAAAGCAATTCAATTCGGAATTACTTCTTATATATGTAGTTGAACCAATTATCTATCCGCCTGATTTTAGCATAGGTCAAATTGCTATTCCTTCTGTAGACCTTGAAGTCGATAAGCGTGCCGAAGAAGAACTTTCTAAATTAGCAATAAAAGAAATTCCATCCGGAATTAAAGCAAGCACGCTAGTCAAAACCGGAAAGCCTTTTATTGAAATAATAGAAACAGCTTTAGAAGAAAACATCGATTTGATTATTATTTCAACACATGGACATACTGGAGTAGAACATATATTATTCGGAAGTACTGCAGAAAAGGTTGTTAGGAAGGCTCCCTGTCCTGTTCTTACCTTGCGTGAACCAAATAAGGGATTTCAATACAAAAAAGAAAAAAATTAAAATAAAAGGACTAATTTTTTCTATCTATTACAAAGTCAACCAAAGCTTCTAAAGCAATTTTACTTTGCGAATCCGGAAGAATTTTCAATGATTCTTTGGCTATTGTAGAATATTTTTGCGCAACTTCAAGTGCATACTCAATTCCATGAAACTTATGCACAAATTCTATTATATCCTTAATATTCTCTCCTTTTCCGCCGTTTTTAATTTTTTTCTTAATCTTATCGGATTCGCTTTTTGAAACCTTACTCAATGAATATATTAAAGGCAAAGTAATTTTCTTTTCTTTTATATCGCCTCCAACTGGTTTGCCAATAGTGTTTAGGCTTCCATCATAGTCTAATATATCATCCCGAATTTGGAAAGCTATACCCATAGATTCTCCAAATTTCTTCATCGCATCTAAATGCTCAATATTTGTTGTACTGCTCAAAGATCCGATTTGGCAGCATGTTTCAAGAAGAGAAGCAGTCTTGTCAGATATAATTTTAAAATAAGTTTCCTCATTTATATCAAGTTTCCTTGTTTTTCTTAATTGCAATAACTCCCCTTCTGACATTCTTTTAACAGTTCTGGTCATTATCTCCAAAAAGTCATAATCTTTTCCCTCGACTGCGATCATTAAACCCCTAGATAAAAGATAGTCTCCCATTAAAACAGCTATTTTATTTTTAAATATAGCGTTTATAGACCAATATCCGCGCCTTTTTTCAGCATTATCAACGACATCGTCATGCACCAGCGTAGCAGTATGCAATAACTCAACTAAAACTGCTCCACGGTAAGTTCTTTCGCTAATATTACCGGCTGCTTTTGCTGATAGAAGAACGAGTAGGGGTCTTATTTTCTTCCCCTTTTGCCTAATAATGTATCTTGCAATTAAATCTACTAGCTTAACATTTGATCGCATCGATTCCTTAAATAAATCTTCAAATTTATCCAATTCCTCTCTGATCGGTTTACTTATTTCGGATAATTCTCTTTTAATCAAGATTTTTTTCTGGAATATTTAGAAATTATAATACTTATTTCATACAATAAAAGCAAAGGTACAGCTAAAATAATCATAGAAATGGGATCCGTACCCGGAGATAAGAATGCTGCAGCAATAAAAATCCCGACAATAGCATGTCTACGGTATTTTCGCATAAACTGTGGAGTTAATATTCCAAGTTTAGTAAGGAAGAAGGAAATCATAGGAAGTTCAAAAACAAGTCCTGCACCTAACATAATACTAAGTATTATTGTCATATATTCATCTATTGCGAAAACATTTTTTATATTTGCAGAACCGAATTGTGAAGCAAATTTTAGAGAATAAGGT
>JAJXTM010000207.1 GCA_021783875.1 Bacteroidota bacterium | reverse complement strand
ATAATAAGCCATCATGTTTCCAGTTTGGACAACTGATAAGTCTCTGACCTCAACTTCGAGACTATCCTTGACAATTTCCCCATGCCCATCAGAGACAGTACAATCTAGATAATAATTACCCGGATTATGAGGAGCAGCCCAATTAACTGAGGAACCATTACCTGTAAAAATACCCTGAGATGAAGACCAGGAGTATGACAAAGTATAATTGCTGCTGTCAATTGCAAAACATTTTAACACCGATGTTGAATCAATATTAATTTTCCGTGGAGATGCCGAAATATTATTAATTACCGGAAGATGATAAAATGCTTTCACAACATTTATAGAATCACTTGCAGAGTCTACTAATCCCAACGAATTAGTAACTTTGCAATTTATTATATAAATACCGATTGAATCCGGAGCAATCCAATTAGTTTGGCTATTACTCCCAATAATTAAGCCTCCGGAAGCTTTCCATGAAAATGAAATTGAATCATTATTTAAATCAGTTGCCGTACAATAAACTTGCACTGTATCACCAATTAAAATGGAAGAAGATTTTGGAGCAAGAGATTTTATTCGGGGAGGAAAATTATTAACTGAATTGTTTGATTGATAATCAACAACAACTCCATTGACTAAAAATTGTTTCAGATTATAAGATTTAGCACCTCCAGCAGGAGTATATACTGCAAGAACAGCTGAATTTGCAGGAACTGGAATGTTTGTCAAACCTGAAACTCCTTTAAGTATAAATGTTTTTGATACAACATCGTATACATCCACAGAGCTACTACCTACATTTACATTTACTAACTTTTCTGTCGAGTATGGATTAAAAAATAAGAAAGTAGGATAGGCTTTATCATGGAAATAATCAGTTTTTAAAACATCAAGTTGTAATATCCCTTCAACGTTTGTTGTGTCAATTATTCCACCCAAAATTCCGACATGGGAAGAGCCATATAAAGCAAGATTCGTCAATCCCCATCCTCCGTTTTCAGCATCACCAGAAGCAAAAGGTGATACAGAACTTGAGTTTAATGAATATTGGTGCATAGCTTCGTGAGCAATATATGAATTTGTATCATACTGATCAGCCCAACTTTTACTTGCTGCATCCTGATTAGAAGATGGTAAATATTTTGGATAAAAGAGCCGAGATGCATTAGCAACATTTAAAACCCATTTGCCAATAGCGCGGGCAAATCTCGAATCGTATCTTACTAAAGGTACTAAAGCTCCAACTTGTTCAAATCCATTCATAGCAAAAGCATAATTGTTACTATAATTGATTTCACCGACTAAACCATCGCAGTCAAATCCTCCCCATGTTGCATAATTCGCGTAACTTATATTTGACATTACACCCCAATTTCTTAGAGAGGTAATATTGAAACACCAATTAATCATTTTCACAATATCATAATTAGTCCCTAGTTCTGCATTCATTTTAGCGGCGGTGTATACTCCATAAGGTAATTGAATCTCGTAGGCGGGATTATTAGCCCAATTATTTAAAAATTCCATTGATAGCTCTGCGCCTATTCGATATTTATCATTTCCTGTTTCTTTAAATGCATTATAAAGCAGCCATGAGATAGCACCCGAAGCTTCAGGTTCATGGGGAGTTGCATCGGTTGGAGTCATTGATAAAATATCCCATCCTCGATGATCCATATTAGGTATTTGCCAAGGTGTTGTACTTCCGCCCATCGCATATACAGATTTAAGCCATTGATCCGCTACACTTATAAATTGATTATGAAAATCACCGATATTCGGATATAAAGAATATAACTGATAGAAAAAAACATTCGGCATTGTTTCATACCACCAGTCATCATTGGTTAAGTCACTTGCTTGGTTTTTATATACATTTTGCCCATTAGCTTTATTAAACCACTCTTGGCACATGGAAACCCAATTATATCCGTTTTGATTAGATTTATCTATACCAACTAAAGATGCTCCAACAATTGCAGGAATGCAATTTATTGCCTCAGCAGAAAATGGAGCCGTGGTTCCAACCACAGTATGCAGTCCAAATCTTGGACCGGAATAATTTTGGGCACTATTATCAGTCCAGATTAATGGGAGATATTGTCCCGTCGCGTTCAAATTAAAAGCTAATGAATCATAACCAAGAGTTACCTCTTTCCAATTACGCATTAAGTAAGGTGAAGGCAAATTCGGCATACTATCAATTTGAGCAATATTTATTTGTTGAGAATAACTATCTATATTCATAATCAGAAATATTATTGTAAAAAAAATATTTATGTATTTTTGATATTTAAATTGACTTTTCATACTAATTAAATCAGTTATAACATTAATGTTTTAAGATATGTTTGTCATAATAATTCCAAACTATTTGCTTGGCAATGGGATTTTGTTCAATGGCAAGCATTGCAAATAAAGCTTCAATCGTTGATTCAGCTCCGCTATTCATATTAATCTCATTTGCATTGTTAATACCGTCATAGCAAACACCTGTTTTGATATTATAAATTTGTTTTCCGGTAGGATTTTCACCGAAGAACCAGCATCCCAATAACCCGGCTATTTTAGCTGATTGAATATTTTTATCAACATTATATAGTTTACAGCTTGCAAGTACCATTGGACTAATACCATAAGCTATTTGACCATATTTCAAGCTATCAGCAAATATTGACTTATTATTTTTATGAATTACAGTAAAATTGCTCATATAATTGTATTTAATTAGGTAGGGATAAAAATTCAAGACTTCATTTTGAGCTGCCTTTATGAAATTTTGATTTTTAAGCCTTTTCCCGGCATCAATTAACGCTTCAGCCTGATTATTTCCCCACAAATGCCATTTGTTCTCCCAGCTTAAAAAAGCATAATAAGGTAAAGTTGAAGAATCCCCGGCTTGCATTTTTTCGATTCCTTTACAAAGTCGGATAATTTCATTTCGAACTACTGAATCCCTAACAGACTTATTATAATCTAGAAATCCTTTGATAATTACAGCAGCCTGATCAGAAGCGTTCCCATATGGAAGCCAGGAGGGTATATTAAATCCGCCAAAATTCTGCAATGTATCGGGTTTATTCTGCTGAAGCCAATGAATAGTTGCAATCATAGATTTATTTAGAAGTGGATAAATTTCTGATGCAAAAGATTTATCATATTTTAGGAAAAAGTTATATGCTTCAGATAGTTCCCAAATTGCACGCCAGCTCCACCAATTCGGTTCAGCAACACTTGTTTTATAAGTTTTATTTATTTTAAAATCACTGGAAATAAAATTGTAGAAAAAACCGTTGTCTGACTGCATATAAAGCATAAATTTAGTCAGCATTTCAACTTTATTTAAATAAACAGAGTTATGTTTAATTTCGTAATAATTCATATAAAAAATAGCAGCACGTGCTGCATCATCAACACAGGCAATTCCTTCGCCGGGGGCATCAACATATTTGTATTCCGGATAATTCGCATAAATATGTATGATTCCCATTTGTTTTCCGTCAATTTCAATTTTCTGATATAGATTATCCAAATGAGAGGTATTCACGAGAGTTCTATTTTTAATTTTGTTATTTAGGAGACTTGGTTTGGCAAATAAACAAATACCTGTAATTAAAAATATGAATAAGATTTTAGTTGTTTTCATGATTAAATTAATTATAAATTTAAAATTATTTACATAGCGATAAAAGATAATCCACATTAGTTTCTGCAAGACAAACATTAGTATCCGCACCGGAATAATAGATTTTGACATTGCCATTATCCTCAACAATCCATCCATTAGAAAAGACTACATTATTGACATCACCAATTCTTTCATAGTCCTCTACTGGTGAAATTAAAGGTTCACTGCTTCTGCCTTTAACTACCCATGGCTTTTCTAGATCGAGTAGTACAACTCCGATTTTATAAATTGAAGTTATGCCGAACCCCCTTACTCCATGATAAAGCGCAAGCCAGCCTTTTGAAGTTTTTACAAACGGTGTTGAAATACCTATTTTATCCGATTCCCACGTACCATTTTGGGGTTCCATTAAGAACTGATAACTTCCCCAATGAATTAAATCCGGACTTTTACTTATCCACATATCTCTACGGTTATCTCCGGAAGGACGATCTACTTTCCAGAAGTAACCATTTATTTTTTCAGGAAATAATGAGCAGTCTTTATTTGAGGGTACATTAATTGGTCCGTATGTTTTAAATTTTTTAAAATCCTCGGTTTCTGATAAAATTACTACAGGCATATATTTTGAGTAACCTGTATAAGTTAAATAAAATTTTAAATCAATCTTCGAGATTCTAGCATCTTCAATCCCCCATTCCACATATTTTGAAAATTCGCCGTGATCTTCCGGAGTCAAGCAAGGTTTATCATCAACAATGAACTTTTTTCCATTTTTGCTTTTAGCAATAACAAAGGAGGATCTGCCATTAGGCATCTCAACTCTGCATAAAAGTAAATATTCATTTTCAATTTTTATTGCGCCGGGATTAAAAATGCTGTTAACCCTAAATGGGACATCTTTTACAGTCAAAATTGGATTTTCTGTAAATTTATTAATTTCCATAGCTTACCTCCATATTTTTTAGAAAATATTATTTATTTTAATTTCCATTTTTTATCGTTTCAGTTAAATCAGACAAATTTACTTTTGCAAAACCGGTATATGAATCAGACATTGCATACGGGATAATCAAATTTTCATTATGAACAAGCGAACCACATGAGTAAAGTACATTAGGGACATATCCTTCTCTTTCTTCGGCATTTGGTTCTAATAATGGAGTTTTAAGGCTGCCAATAACCTTTGAAGGGTTATCTAGATCAAGAAGTAAAGCTCCAATTGAATATTCCCTAAACTTCCCGACTGCGTGGGTTATAAGCAGCCAGCCTTCATCTGTTTCAATAGGAGATCCGCAATTACCTAACTGCACAAATTGCCATGATTCTTTAGGAGTTTGAAGCTGCTCAAATTTTTCCCATT
>JAJXTM010000206.1 GCA_021783875.1 Bacteroidota bacterium | reverse complement strand
ATATTGTAAAATTCTGTTTTTTAGGATTGAATTTGCAAAGTCCCTCACTATTTGTTCCTATCCAAATAATACCTTTGCTATCCTGATAAATTGCTCTAACGTTATTATCACTTAAACTGAATGGATTATTTGGATCATTCTTAAATATTGTAAAATTCTGTTTAGCACTATTAAATTTACAAAGTCCTCCGTTATTTGTGCCAACCCAAATAGTTCCGCTATTATCTTCATAAATTGTCCAAATAAAATTATCGGGAATTGAGTTCTGTTCCCGGGGATCATTTTTAAAAACTGTAAAATTATATCCATCATATCGATCAAGCCCATCTTCAGTGCCGAACCACATAAATCCTTGCTTATCCTGAAGTATGCAGTGAATTGTATTTTGTGATAATCCCTTATCGGTTGCAATAAAATCAAAATTTAAGCTTCTAACTTGGGCAGAAATATTTTCATTAGGCAACACAAGAAATAACAAGAGAAGTATGTTGACAATTGAAACAATGGGAAATTTTAAATCCTTCATGTTATTCCGGCGAAAGAAGTTATTTCCTTTAACAAAATAAAAAAAGAATTTGAGTTTCACCTTAGTGGAAATAAAAAATCCGAAAATTTTGTTATTAAAATTCATTTGAACAAACTTCAGTTAATTACGAAAACATACAATCAAGTAATAGAAATTTGCTATTTCTTAACCGAAAAATCAACTTTAAAATTGATAGGGTATTCTCAGGAGAAATTTTAATCTTTTAGCTTATTTATCCGTGATTTTTGATCTTTTAAGTTAATTTAAATTTCCTTTGGTAAAGTTGTAATTGAAAACCACTTTATTTAAGTTAAAACCTTATTTTATTTGAAAAATTTTTTATGTGTCTGCTTTTAATATCATACCGAAATCACCCAAAATATAAGCTAATAATTGCCGCAAATAGGGATGAATTTTTTAGGCGACCAACTACTCCGGCTCATTTTTGGCCCGAACATCAAAATCTTTTAGCAGGTAAGGACATTGAAGCAGGGGGAACGTGGTTAGGATTAACGACTTCCGGAAACTTTTCTGCTATTACAAATTACCGTGATATTAGAAATTTAAAATCAAACGCTCCGACACGGGGTAAGTTAATTACAGACTTTTTGCTAAACAATTATTCTATATCAGATTTTGCAAAAGAACTTAAAAAAAAGGCAGATTTATATAACGGTTATAATCTAATTTTCGGTAATTTGAATAGTTTGAATTATTTTTCAAATCATACTAAAACATTTAGGGAGCTCAATCCCGGAATTTATGGATTAAGCAATCATTTATTAGATACTCCTTGGTATAAAGTAGAAAAAAGCAAAAAATTATTTTCAGAAATATTGGCTAAGAAAAATCCATTAACTGAAGAATTATTTGAAATCCTTTCGGATAAATCATTTTCTCCCGATGATTTATTACCAGATACTGGTTTGGAAAAACGGGTTGAAAGCGCAATTTCTGCTATATTTGTATCAACACCGGAATATGGTACACGTGCATCAACAATAATATTAGTTAATCATCAAAATTATGCTACTTTCATAGAGAAATCATTGAATTATGAGTCCGGCAAATGGATTAAGTCCTCTTTTGAGTTTGAAATCTTGGAATAAAAAATTTTTATGTTTAAAATCAAATTAGATGTTATCGTTAATAATAAAATTTTTGAAATTTCGAATTAAAAATAAAAGTACTATATATGAAAATAATTGAATGTGTCCCTAACTTTAGTGAAGGCAAAAATGATGAAATTTTTGAAGAAATTAAACACGCTTTAGACGGTATCAAGAATTGCAAGTTGCTTAGCCTTGAACCGGATGGAGATTATAATAGAGTAGTAGTAACTCTCGCCGGAAATGAAAAAGGTATCTTAAACGGAGCTTTAGCAATAAGTATCGCAGCTGCAAGAAATATTGATATGCGAAATCACAAAGGGGAGCATCCACGCTTGGGCGCTATTGATGTTGTACCTTTTGTTCCAGTTAAAAATATTTCTATGGAGGAATGTGTCAAAATTTCAGAAGCTTATGCGGAGTCAATTGCAGAGAAATTAAATGTACCTGTTTATTTATATGAAGCTTCGGCTAGAAAAAAATCAAGAAAAAATCTTTCTGATATTAGAAAAGGCGAATATGAAGCGCTTGAGGAAAAATTAAGACATGATGATTGGCAGCCTGATTATGGTACTAATATTTTTAATCCAAAGCTAGGGGCAATTGTTACTGGTGCAAGATTTTTTTTAATAGCATATAATGTCAATATAATATCAGCGGATGTTAAATATGCCAAAGAGATCGGAGAGGTTTTAAGGGAGTCGGGGCATGCTAAAAGAGATGAATTCGGTAAAGTAATAAAAATTAATGGGGAGATTACTAAAGTTCCCGGCAGATTGAAATCTTTAAAAGCTATGGGCGTGTCATTAGAAAAATTTCATATTACTCAAGTTTCGATGAATTTAACTAATTATAATATTACTCCCTTGCATATTGCTTTTGAAGAAGTAAAAAAAGAAGCTACAAAATTGGGATTAGAAATCAATGGAAGTGAAATTGTCGGACTTGTTCCTCTTGAAGCACTTTTACAGACTGGAAAGTTTTATTCAGAAGGCAAAAACCTAGATGAAAAATCTTTAGTTGACTTGGCTATAGATAAATTAGGACTGAGCTCAATAAATTATTTCAACAAAAATGAAAAAATTATTGATTATATGATTTGATTGAAAATCGGGAGGTAAAATGAATCTAGAAATATCATTTCAAAATTATTTAAACGAACTCTCTTCAAGCTCACCAACACCGGGAGGCGGCAATGTTGCTGCACTATGCGGAGTATTAGCAAGCAGTCTCGGAATCATGGTCTGCAATTTAACTATTGGTAAAAAAAAATATTCTGATTTTGAATTAGAAGCTGTCGCAATTAAAGAAAAATTAAAATCCTTTGAAAATGAATTCCTTGCGTTAGCAGAAAAGGACAATAAAGCTTTTGACAAGGTGATGGAAGCTTTTCAACTTCCTAAAGATACCCCGGAGCAAAAAGTTTTTAGGCAAGAAAGAATTCAAGCTGCAACTTTAGATGCCGCTGTTATTCCATCTAATGTACTAAAAAAATGCCAAGAAACCATTTCTTTAATTAAAGTAATCAGCGAACGGGGAAATCAAAATTCTCTTTCTGATGCCGGAGTCGCATCTTCATTAGTATTAACAGCAGCAGAAGGCGCATTTCTGAATGTTTTGATAAACTGTTACAGCTTGACAAACCAAATTGCAGCAAAAGAATTTATTAAGAGCAATGAAATATTATATAATGAGGTCAAGGAAGTATCCGGATTTATCATAAATTCCATAATAAAAAAACTAACAAAAGATTAAAAATTGTGCTAAAAAAATTTGATCAAAGAATAAGTGAAGGAATTCTTTTTACTGACCATTACCAGTTGATGATGGCACAGTTGTATTTTCGCATCGGATTGCATGAAAAAGAATCTCAGTTTGATCATTTTTTCAGAAATTATCCCGATTATGGATCACATAAAGCAGGTTTTTGCATAAATGCCGGAATGGAATGGCTTATTGACTGGATGCAAAATAGCTTTTTTAAAGATGAAGAATTAAATATTTTACGTTCGCAAAAAAGCAGCTCCGGCAAACGACTTTTTGAAGAAGATTTTTTAAATTGGTTAAAAAAGTTTGGAAACTTTAATTCGATTACTATTAGAGCGATACCCGAAGGAAGGGTTGTTCATCCAAATGAGCCTTTGACAATTGTCGAGGGACCGTTAGTAATGGCGCAAATTTTGGAAACTGCCTTATTAAATCAGCTGAATTTTCAAACATTAATTGCCACAAAAGCTGCAAGATTAAGAGAAATAGTGCAGGATCAATTACTATTGGAATTTGGAGCCAGACGCGGCCAGGATCGAGGAGCTATTTCAGGTGTCCGAGGTGCTTTAATCGGAGGTGCGGATTTCTCTTCTAATGTCGGAATTTCTCATTTGCTTGGCCTGCCTCCAAAAGGAACTCATGCTCATAGTATGGTACAGCTTTTTATAGCGATGGGAATGAATGAATTAGAAGCATTTCAAACTTTTGCTGATCTTTATCCTGATGATTGTATCCTGCTTGTAGATACAATTAACTCGCTCGAAAGCGGCATTCCAAATGCAATTAGGGTTTTTGAAAATCTTAAAAGAAAAGGTCATAAACCTATTGGAATAAGGCTTGATTCGGGCGATCTGGCTTACTTAAGTTTAAGAGCTGCCAAAATTTTAGACGAAGCCGGTTTTTCAGAAATTAAAATAGTTCTTTCCAACGAATTAGACGAAATGAATATCTGGCAAATTATCACTCAAATTTCCGAAGAAGCTAAACACTATGGAATGAATCCTGAAAGCATTATAAAGAGACTGGTCTATGGAGTAGGCACAAAATTAATTACTTCTGCAGGAGATTCTTCACTTGGAGGGGTTTATAAGCTTGTTTCTGTAAAGGATCAAGAGAAATGGATTCCTATTTTAAAAATTTCTGAATCTCCTGAAAAAATCTCAATTCCAGGTGACAAACAAGTATTTAGAGTCTATGGTAAAAATAATTTAGCTACAGCTGATTTATTGACATTAAGAAATGAAAATCCTCTAAAAGATAACAAAATAATACTTCAGCATCCGTTCGAAGAATTAAAAAGCCGAGAGCTTAAAAAGGATAACATATCTTCAATAGAACCCCTGCATACTCAAATTTTAGAATCAGGTAAAGTTGTATATGATTTTCCTACCATTCAGCAAATAAGAGATACTAAGGAAAGAGATTTAGCGAATCTTGATTCTGGTGTTAAGCGATTTATAAACCCGCACGGATATCACGTATCAGTCTCACCTGAATTGTTTGAGCTTAAAAGAAGATTAATTTTAAAAATGAAGGAATAATTAAATCCCAATTATGTTAATTAGGATTCCTACAAGTAGCCCATA
>JAJXTM010000012.1 GCA_021783875.1 Bacteroidota bacterium | reverse complement strand
TGTTTTTGTTTACTCGCGTTGCTGCTGATGGAGTAAGACTTTTTGCAGCTGCGATTCCATTAAAGCTTATGCTCAATATAAATTATCCGACAGCTATAGTTATTATAGCTTTCATTGCTTTTATTTATACTTACTTGGGAGGAGTTAAAGGGGTAATTTGGACGGATGTGATTCAGATGTCCGTTTATCTGGGTGGGGCAATATTGTCTTCTATATTTATACTTCATCTTTTACCTCATGGATTAACAACCTTTTTCGAAGCAGCAAATAAAGGAAATAAACTAAATATTTTTAATTTTGGATTTGATAATGGGATATCTGGTTTCTTTAATCAGCCATTTACTTTAATCGGGGGTCTTATTGGCGGTGCATTTCTATCAATGGCATCACACGGAACTGATCAGATTATAGTGCAAAGACTTTTAACAACAAAGTCGCTTAAAGACAGCCAGAAAGCGATAATAGTGAGTGGCGTAATTGTAATTCTTCAAATGACCATCTTTATGATTGCAGGGTTACTTCTATTTGCCTTTTATGGTCCCCTTAATATTAAGCCGGATGAAATTTTTCCGATGTTTATTATAAAGGAATTACCGGTTGGACTTAAGGGAATTATCATAGCAGGACTTTTTTCAGCCGCACTCGGCACTCTTTCCGGTTCGATAAGTTCGTTAGCATCCTCAACAATGTTAGATCTCTATATCCCTTTTTTCGGCAAACTTGACGACGATAAAAAACAATTACGCATTTCACGATTATTCACTTTTTTGTGGGCAGGGCTGCTTGTTTTAACTGCAATATCCTTTACATCAATAACTCATTCTGCCGTTGAAGTAGCCTTAAGCATTGCATCATTCACATATGGAGGATTGCTCGGTACTTTCCTTCTCGGCAGATTTGTAAAAAAAGCAAGGCAGGAAGATGCTCTAGCCGGATTTATGGCGGGAATTTTTATAATGATAACCGTCATTTCTCTTAAGCTAGCTGCATGGACATGGTACACTGTAATCGGTGTTTCAGCAACGCTTATAGTCGGAGGTTTTCTGAGTACTTTGTCCGATAGAGCGAAAATATAATTTTCGTATGGTTAAAAAAAGATTCTTTTATCTAAAATATAAAAAATATTGAAAAGAGACTTGACAATAAAATATATAATAATTAGCTTTGCAATCGTTTGCGGGAAGGTTTGCAAAAAGAAAAAGTAATGAAACATACAACTATAACTGATATAGCCAAGATTTTGGGAATATCTCCATCAACGGTATCTCGTGCATTAAGTGATCATCCTGATATTAAAGCATCAACTAAAACCTTGGTGAAAAAATTAGCAAAAGAATATAATTTTAAACCGAACCCCATAGCACAAAGTTTAAAAAATAATAAGACTACAATTATCGGCGTTATAGTTCCTGAGATAAAACATGATTTTTTTTCATCTGCAATTAGCGGTATAGAAGAGGTAGCATATAATTCCGGTTATACTATAATATTGTGCCAGTCTAATGAGAGTTTTGAAAGAGAGGTTGTGAATACTAGTTCACTTGTGCAACAAAGGGTAGCAGGTATTGTGGCATCTATTTCTCAAAACACTAAAAACAGTGATCATTTCCAAAGTATTATTGATAGAGGGATACCTTTAGTTTTTTTTGACAGAGCATGCGAAGGAATTACTGCAAGCAAAGTAATAATTGATGACACTAAAAGTGCTTTTGATGCAGTGACTCATCTAATAGACAGGGGATATAAAAGAATAGCACATTTCGCCGGACCAAAAGTCTTGGAAATTTGCAGAAAAAGATTGCAAGGTTATAATGATGCGTTAAAGAGGGGGAAGTTGCCGCTTTTTAAGGAATTTGTTCAATATGGCGGTCTAGATGAAAAAGACGGTTATAATTCAATGGATTATCTTATTAAAAAAAATCTAATCCCTGATGCTATTTTTGCTGTTAATGATCCTGTTGCTATAGGAGCTTTTCAGAGGATTAAGGAAGCAGGCCTGAAAATTCCTGAGGATATTGGCATCGTAGGGTTTTCAAATAATAAGATTACAACATTGGTGAATCCGACGATCACTACAATAGATCAACCATCATTCGAAATGGGTAAAAAAGCTGCTGAAATATTAGTGGGAATTATTGAAAATGAAAAAAAATCCAGCAAAGCAAAAACTGTTATTTTGGAAGCAAAATTAATTGTCCGAGGTTCAACATAAAAAAATTTGTTGGGTATTGCAAACGTTTGCGGACATTTTAGGTTAGAAATTTTATAACTAATTATTATTGTAGAGTAATCTATGCAGGCTATTGGACTATCTTTTGTCGATTGGACTATAATTATTGTTTATTTCACTTTTGTTCTTGGTATCGGCTGGTATCTTAGAAAGTTTACGACAAGTGAGGAAGATTTTTTTCTTGCCGGAAGAAAAAATTCTTCATGGGTTGCTGGCATTGCATTCCTTTCTGCTAACCTCGGCGCTCTTGAGCTATTAGGAATGACCGGGAATACATTCAAGTATGGAATGTATGTTGCTCATTTTTATTGGATCGGCGCTATTCCCGCCATGCTATTTTTGGGAATTTATATGATGCCGTTTTATTATAGCAGTAAAATTAAATCTGTTCCAGGGTATCTTAAACTTCGATTTGATGAAAAAACCCGGGTGTTAAATGGAATAGCATTTGCCATAATGACTCTTCTTGTTTCCGGCATAAACCTTTATGCTATGGCTCTTGTGCTGCATACTTTCTTGGGATGGCATTGGGATGTAAGTATGTGGATTTCAGCAATTACAGTTGCTGCATATGTAGGATTAAGCGGTTTAATGTCAGCTATATTTACCGAAATTATTCAATTTTTTCTAATTTGGTTTGGTCTGTTCCTTGTCTCAATTCTCGGTATTATTGAAATCGGCAGCGTAAAGGAAATTATGACTAGGATAAATGAATTCAATACTCAGGTCTCTTTTACAACTCTCTGGTCCACTTCTTCAAACCCAAATTTAAACGGGATGTTTGTCCATTGGGGTGGCATCGTTCTTGGTCTCGGATTTGTTCTATCCTTCGGATATTGGACTACTGATTTCCTTGTTATTCAACGAGCATTTTCGGCAAAGAATTTGCGTGCAGCACGTATGACACCAATCGTTGCTTCTTTTTTTAAAATGGCTCTCCCTTTTATTGTTATTCTTTCTGGTTTAATTGCTATTGTACTTTCAAAAGATCCAAACAGCGGATTTAAACTCTTACACGACGGCGGACATATTAATTATGACTCAGCGTTACCTCTATTAATTGCCCGTTATTATCCTTCCGGCTTGGTAGGGCTTGGAGTTACGGCTTTGCTTGCAGGATTTATGGCAGGACAAGCCGGAAATATCAGTGCATTTAATACGGTTTGGACTTATGATATTTATAAATCTGTTCTTAATAAAAATGCCTCAGACTCACATCTGCTTAGAATGGGACGTGCTTCGACTGTTGTCGGGGTTATACTCTCATTAGGTACAGCATATTGGGCAAAGAGTTTTCCAAGTATTATGGATTATATGCAAGCAATATTTTCCTGGGTTAATGCACCGCTGTTTGCAACTATGCTTCTTGGCATGTTTATTTGGTGGATTACACCAAATGGTGCTTTCTGGGGATTGATTGCAGGCATGACTTCTTCATTTACCATGTATATGGCTGTTAAATTTC
Organism: Bacteroidota bacterium; assembly: GCA_021783875.1. Lineage (GTDB taxonomy): Bacteria > Bacteroidota > Ignavibacteria > Ignavibacteriales > Ignavibacteriaceae > FEN-1297. Next base: position 17,758 of record JAJXTM010000012.1, on the reverse strand, counting down.
ACTGGTTTAATGAAAGTATTATTACGATGTCACACATTCAAAGTGATATGGCTGCAAATTTCTGGAGGGCATGGTGGGCATGGTTGATTTGTGTTGCCGTTACGGTGCTTATTAGCATATTTACTAAAAAGAGAAAGAAGGAAGAATTAGTAGGCTTGGTAAAAGGTTTAACTGAAGAAAATTTTGAAGATCGTCCGCCGTTTATAAAACGACCGGAGTTTTATGCTGTGATTTCTCTTATTGTCTTAATTGTTTTGAATGTGATTTTCTGGTAATTAAGTAAATAAATAAGGAATATTTATGAAAGAACAAAGAATGAAACCAATTTGGTTTTTTGTCGGTTTGATTTTGATGGTGATCGGTACTATTATTTTCACTAACGGAATATATTTGCTCTATCACCCTCCGACTATTGCTACTGTTCTTGCAAGTACCCATCCCGATATTTGGTGGGGTTTCGTAATGCTGCTGTTTGGCGGGTTCATGTTTTTTAAAACCAGAAAGCAATTTGTCTGAATTTTGTATGGAAATACCAAAAATAATTGAAAAAAAATTCATAGAAATTTTTCACTCGGATCCGTTAATTTTTCGATCTCCGGGTAGAGTAAATTTAATCGGAGAACATACTGATTATAATAATGGGTTTGTGCTTCCGGCCTCTATTGATAAGGCAATCTACTTTGCGATCTCTTCAAGAAGAGATAAGATGTGCAAATTTTTTGCTTCGGATATGAATGAAAGTTTTGATTTTTCTTTAGATAATTTGATTTATTCCAAAAAAGGTTGGCCGAATTATTTAATGGGTGTAGTTGACCAGCTAAAAAAAAGAAATTATAAATTTTCCGGATTTAATTGTGTGTTCGGCGGAGATATTCCCATCGGCGCCGGGTTGTCCTCATCAGCAGCCGTTGAAGCAGGGCTTGCTTTTGCGCTGAATAATTTATTTAACCTGGGAATTAATAAACTCTCCCTGGTTAACATTGCCCAAATGGCGGAAAATGAATTTGTCGGAGTTAATTGCGGTATTATGGACCAATACGTGAATATCTTCGGTGAAAACGGAAAAGTTCTGCGTATAGATTGCCGTTCACTTGAAAATGAATATTTCCCGTTTGATTATAAAAATATTTCAATCGTTCTGTTTAATTCAAATGTTTCACACTCCCTTGCCTTAACTGAATATAACCAAAGAAGAAAAGAATGCATCGCCGGCGTAAACATAATAAAAAGTGAATACCCTCAAATAGTAAGCCTGCGCGATGTTTGTGTTGATATGCTTAAAGAAACTGAAAAAAAAATGGAACATAGTGTTTACAAACGATGCAAATATGTAATTGAAGAAAATTCAAGGTTGCTTAATGCCTGTGATGCATTAAGGAATCATGACCTAAAAACATTTGGTGCATTAATGTATAAAACTCATGAGGGTCTGAGCAAAGAATATGAAGTAAGCTGTAAGGAACTAGACTATTTAGTGGAGCTGACAAAAGATAATCCAAAGGTATATGGCTCAAGAATGATGGGCGGGGGTTTTGGCGGCTGTACAATAAACTTAATAGAGAATGATGCAATTGAAGATGTGAGCAAATATATTATCCGAAAATACAAACATAAGTTTGACCTCAATGTTAATACTTATGTGACTAAAATTAGCGGAGGAACAAATATTATTTCGATTAAAGAAAATGCAACAGCCTGATTTAAATAAATATCCTCACAGAAGGAAAAATATTCTGACCGGTGAATGGGTATTAGTCTCTCCTCATAGAACTAATCGCCCATGGCAAGGCGAAATTTTATCATCCGAAAAAATGGAACTCCCTATTTATGAACCCAGTTGTTATTTATGCCCGGGTAATCAACGAGCAAATGGGGAAGTGAATCCGCAATATAAAGGCACTTTCGCATTTACTAATGATTTTTCGTCTTTGCTTGAGGATATTCCCGAAAAATCGGATAACCAAAATGATTTGTTGCTTGCAAAAAGTGAAAAGGGAATTTGTAGGGTTGTGAATTTTTCTCCGAGGCATGACCTTACTCTTGCCGAAATGAAAGAAACTGAAATTGAAAATGTCATCTCAATTTGGCAAGATGAATTTAAAAATCTTGCTTTAAACAATTCCATAAATCATATTCAGATATTCGAGAATAAAGGTGCGATAATGGGCAATAGCAATCCGCACCCTCATTGCCAAATATGGGCTCAGGAAAGCATCCCTGCAGAACCTGCCAAGGAACTAAAACAGTTTAAGCAGTATTATAAAAAACATAATCAAAGTATTTTAACCGATTATTTAAAATTAGAACGAAAGTTAAAAGAAAGAATTGTCTTTGAAAATTCATCTTTTTCTGTTGTCGTTCCATTCTGGGCAGTATGGCCATATGAGACTTTGATTATATCGAAGAGAAAAATTCCTAATATTCTTCTATTCAAAAAAAACGAAAAAAAAGACTTTGCTAATGCTCTAAGTATTACAACGAAAAAATATGATAATCTTTTTCAAACTTCTTTCCCTTATTCTTCCGGTTTGCATCAGGCGCCTGTAGATGGGAAAGAATATAAGGAGTGGCATTTTCACATGCATTTTTATCCGCCTCTGCTAAGGTCGGCAAATATAAAAAAATTTATGGTGGGATATGAAATGATGGCTGAACCTCAAAGAGATATTACTCCCGAATTTAGCGCAAAATTATTAAGAGAATTATAAATTGCTAAGAATTAAAATCAATAAAACAAAATATTAAATTCCAATACGATAGTAAATAAGTGAAATTAAAAAAAAATATTACTCATAAATAAGAATGGAGTTATAATGTTAACAAAAACATATACTGTTTTTATTGTCATTATGGTTATAATGTTTATGTCTCAGCTATTATGGGGAGCTACCGGTAGAATTGAAGGAAAAGTAACTGATGCATCTTCCGGTGAAGCGCTTTTCGGTGCAAACATTATATTAGAAGGAACCAGCATGGGTTCAGCAACCGATATGAGCGGGAAATATCTAATCCAAAATATTCCAGCAGGATATTATATTTTGAAAGCATCTTATATAGGTTATAAGACAGTAACTTTAAAAATACAATTAAAAGAAGGAGAAAACCTTGAAAAAAATGTTAAGCTTTTAGCAGTAAGCGTTACCTCAAAAGAAGTGGTTGTTACAGCCCAGGCAAGTGGTCAAAATGCTGCAATCAATCAGCAATTGTCTTCTAATAATATTTCAAATGTAGTTTCGTCTGCACGTATTCAGGCTTTACCCGATGCAAATGCAGCGGAATCTATCGGAAGACTTCCAGGCGTTTCTTTAGTCAGAAATGGAGGAGAAGCAACACAGGTAGTTATCCGCGGTCTTCAACCTCAATACAATATGATAACAATTGATGGGGTACAAATACCTGCGAACGATGCCGGTAACATTTCCTCCACTGGTGCTTATGCTACACCCACAAACAGTTCCGGTGGGCGAGCTGTGGATCTGAGTATGATTTCATCAAACTCGCTGGAGGGTATTGAAGTATACAAGACAGTTACACCGGATATGGATGCTGCAGTTCTTGGAGGCACTGTGAACTTTAGTCTCAGAGAAGCAAAAGGAACACTTTCAGGTGCACCCTCAATCTCTCTTCTTGCTCAAGGAGCTTATAATGATCTTATGAGTACAGATAATGATTACAAGTTTGTAGCAAGCGCTGAGCAAAGATTCTTCGAAGATCGTCTCGGAGTATTTGTACAGGGAATCGCGCAGCGGCAGAATCTTACTTCAAACCAGCTTGGTGGATCTTATTATCAAATTAATAAGCAAGATATGCCCGACTCAATAGTCCTTGGCAGTTTGAATCTTTCATTTTCTCCGACTATTCAGCAGCGATACGATGGAACACTAACATTGGACTATAGACTGCCGCACGGCAAGATAGCTCTCTTGAATTTGATAAGTCATGGTACTGCAACAAGTGAATCCCATAGTGAAACTTATAATCTCGCCAATTATGGAAATGACATTCAGTTGGGAACACAGCTGTCTTCTAATCAACTCAATGTTGTAACAAATATTTTAGAATATGATCAAGAATTAGGCTTATTCAATATGGATGTGAAAATCTCCAATGCATACTCGGATAATCGCACTCCTAATGGTTGGAGTTTGGTATTTGATCAGCTTTCTGCCGGTACAGGCGGCATTCCGAATTATGAAGATCCCATACAAATAGCTAGAACAGCTCAAGACCTAATAAACCTGAACAAGATGGTATGGGCGGGCAATTCAACATGGAGTAGTTTCAACAAACAAAATGATATTCAAGGTTCGATTGACTTAAAAAGGAATTTTAATCTTTCGAATGAAGTTTCTGTTACATTGAAGGGTGGTGGACAATATAAATACACTACCCGTTATTACAATTTTGATGACGGCTTTGGCAGTTTGTATAGTGGCTCTGCTTCAGGATTTAGATTATCCCTTGTTAATGCTCTCCCATGGCTGACGAAATCTCCATACAATTTAGATCCTACTGGCAACCAATACTTCTATATCAATGGGTTCTATAATCCAAATATGAATTTTGGGAAATTCTTTAAGGGAAATTATGGAATGTTTTCATCAGTAAATGCTGGTGTTATTGATCAAATAATGAGCCAAATAAAAATCTTGGGTGCAGCGACAAAGCAACCTCAAACGGTCCCTAGCTACCTCCCAGATCAGTATAGCAGTATTGCTAGTGATTACACCGGAAATGAATTCAGGAGTGCTGAGTATCTTATGGGAACATTTAATATAGGTCCAGAAGTAACTTTGATTACCGGTTTTCGGTACCAGGGTTTAAAAACTACCTATACAGCTGCACATTTTATAGGTAATGCAGATGCAACTAATCCATATCCATCAAAACTTCTTTATACTTTGGTAACACAAGGTGAGTATCATGGATATTGGTTACCGGATATTAGTATGAAATATGATCCATTTTCTTGGTTAAGTGTTCGCGGTTCATATACTAGTACAATCGCATATCCTGATTTTAACACAATTATTCCGCGAGAAGATGTTTCCAGCAACAGTGGCCACTTTGTAGTTTGGAACAATTATGCTTTAAAACCGGCATATTCACATAACTATGATTTTCAACTTGCCGTATATAATAACGAAGTTGGATTATTCACAGTTAGCCCATTTCTAAAGAGCATCGATGATCAGATATTCAGCCAGGCAACTTATATAACAGATCCGTCAAAGTATCCTGGGGTTCCCAGTTATACAAAGACCTTTGCTCTTTCCACTTATATTAACAATCCAAATCGGGTTGATGTATGGGGCATTGAAACAGAATGGCAGACCCATTTCTGGTATTTGCCCGGACCTTTAAGCGGATTAGTACTGGATGTAAACTACACTCATATATTTTCTAGTGCAATGTATCCTTATACTGTCACGTTACATTCGCCTGTCTATCCTTATCCAACCATACATATTGATACTACTTATAACGACAGACTAATACAACAGCCTAATGATATTGTTAACCTATCTCTAGGATTTGATTATGATCAATTTTCAATATTAGCTTCTATGATATACCAATCTCAAATTTATAGCGGTACAAATTTCTATAACTCTCTACGCTCGGACAAAACAAATTATTTACGATGGGACCTTTCATTAAAACAAGGATTACCGTGGTATGGTATCGAAGCGTTCTTTGATATAAATAACCTTAATAGTGAAGAAGATATTTATGCTGTTAGAGGCTCCGGATTCCCAACATCAGAATCTAACTATGGTCTAACAGCAGATTTAGGACTTCGATGGAAACTATATTAACTATCTAAACATAAACTTAAGTAGAAAGGAATTGCATGATGGAAACAAATTTTACTTGAACTTAGTTCACGTTTTGTAAGGTAATCTTAACCTAGATTACCTTGCAACCTAATATTTAGTACTCTTAAAATAAATATAAACTAAAATGAAAGGATGTTTGTTATGAAAACAATATTCGCTTCAGTCTTCTTGATTGTCCTGATGTTCATTTCATTGGCGCCTTCAACATCATTTTCACAGACTGCAGATACTGTAGTCGTATCAGCTTTGCCGCCGGGTAATCTCAATAATTTTATAAACTCGGATACTACTGCTGCCGGGGTTGTAAAACCTAATACAGTTTTTCTTTTAAAGCCAACCGGTGCTTTGGACACGGTTTATTGGCTGACAGCCCCAATATCACCGAAAGGAAGTGTACGTATTGTTGGCGATCTAAATCCTGTTACAGGCCATCCACCGGTAGTGGCACCGTCTATTGCTGCCGATAATTCATCTATCGGTAATTTTTTCAGTCCGCAGGGTAACGATACACTCGAGCTTAAACGCATATACTTCCTTGGCACCAGGACTGACAGTATTTCGTTTACCGGACGCTTTGCTGCTCCTTCCGGTGATTACAATGTGTTTATTTTTGATCATTGTGTTTTGGAAAATATTTCCGGTGCAGGCACTCCGAATTTATTTGATACTTGGAATCATGATCATAACAGTTTCTACGTCACTAACTGCGAGTTCAGAAATAATCAGGATGATAATCCGGGAAATCCGGGATTCGCTTGGGTGGATCCGGGTACATACCCTTGCGATACTGCTATTTTTAGAAACAATACTTTTTATTTAACTGGTGGTTATGTTCTGGGTTCAGCAGGATATGGTTGTTCCTATTTAGATTTCGAACATAACACCATGTTTTTTACAGGTCAGGGTGGCGCTTTCGACTTATATCAAATGACTAATGCCATTATAAAAAACAACATATTCTTTAGTGTTTCTTCTGCCGCTTATCCAGCATCATGGTACAATAATGTTCCGGGTTCCTGGGGATCTGCAGTTATTCCCATAGATTCATTACGTTCAGTGGCGGCAGCTCCTTACAACATGAAGGAGGCTGATAGGCATATCACTATAATAAACAATGCTTATTTTTGGCCACAACAAACCGTAAATAATTGGTTACAACTCAATTCCGCTGGTATATCGGGTATCACCCCACTTCGTCCTCCGGATTTCATAAATACACAGCCGGGTATGCTAACTAATAAAACTTCATGGCCTTACATAAATGTTACCAATAATGACAGTGTTGACCCTGGATTCAATTCCGTACTTGTACAAACAGCTGGTAGTAAAATGGCTGTCTTTGTTGATACTCTATGGCATAATAACCAATCAGGACTTGGAATTCGCCCATATGTTTATCCTCTCTTCGATCCCCCAACGTGGGATGGTGTTTCTGCAAATTGGTTATCTACCCAGGGCTATCCTGTTCCTGAGAATTTGAGATATAGTAACACTGCCCTTCAAACCGCAGGTACTGATGGTAAAGCATTAGGCGATTTAAATTGGTTTCCTGAACAGTTGACCACAGCAGTCCCCAAAGCACTAAATGCAGTACCTGCAAAGTTTAACTTAAGCCAAAACTATCCAAACCCATTTAATCCAACAACAATGATTAAATATAGTATCCCACAAAGTAGCTTCGTTACTCTTAAAATATACAATTTGTTAGGTCAAGAAGTTGCTACTTTAGTCAATAAAGAACAAGCTTCTGGGAACTATACTGTAAATTTCGATGCATCTAAATTAGCAAGTGGCATCTATATGTATAGAGTTCAATCCGGTAGTTTCTCATTAACAAAGAAAATGGTTCTCTTGAAATAGTGTCATTTTTTTAAGGTGAGCGGAAAATTCTTTTCCGCTCATTCATATTCTATTTAAGATGTAAAAATTTAAAGCATTGACTATTATTTTGGTGAAAGCAAATAAAATATTTATCTTATTTTAACGGAGATTATAAACGATGATTACGGTTAAATATAAATTGGCTATGCTTACATTCTTAGTGCAATTTTCAATTTTCAATCTTTTATTTGCTTCATTTCCTCTAAGTTTTAGTAGACAAAATAAAAAAACCAACCCTCTATCTATTAAGGAAAGATCAAAATCTTCATTCGACTTTGGTTGGAAGTTTCACCTTGGTGATATAAAGAATGCTCAAGTAAATAATTTTGATGATTCAAATTGGCGGAAACTGGATCTCCCACATGATTGGAGTATAGAAGGTAAGTTTGACAAAAATAATCCTGCAGGTATTGGAGGAGGCGCTTTACCAGGCGGTGTCGGTTGGTATATGAAAACTTTTAAATTGCCGGTCTCGGATAAGAACAAACTAGTTTTTATTGATTTTGATGGAATATATAGAAACAGCGAAGTTTGGATAAATGGTCACTATCTTGGGCTTCGTCCTTATGGCTATAGCTCATTCAGATATGAATTAACCCCGTTTCTGAAATTTGAAAATAAAAATAACACAATTGTAGTAAAGGTTGATAATTCCAAACAACCGAATTCACGTTGGTATTCAGGATCAGGTATTTATAGAAATGTTTGGCTTGTAACCACAAATAAAATTTTTGTTGAACATTGGGGTACATTTATTACAACTCCTGAAGTAACCGAAAAACTTGCGAAAGTATCAATTAAGATTAATATTAGAAATACTTATTTGCACAATCAGCAGATTTCAGTTAAAACAACTGTGTTAAATAAAAAAGGGGATATAATTACTGAAACAGAAACCCCTGCTTTAGTAATTAAAGATTCCATAGTTGAGGTCAATCAAGAATTAACCATAAAAAATCCTAAATTATGGTCGATCGAAAATCCCCATCTATATAAAGCTATCACAGCAATTGAATATAATAATCAAATATGTGATGATTACAGAACAACTTTCGGCGTAAGAACTTTTGAGTTTAATGTTTCAAAAGGATTTTACTTAAACAGTAAGCATGTAGAGATAAATGGAGTTTGTGATCATTCTGATCTGGGCTGCCTTGGTTCAGCCGTAAATATAAGAGCAATCGAACGTCAGCTTGAAATATTAAAAAATATGGGATGCAATGCTATTAGAACTTCTCACAATCCACCAGCACCAGAACTTCTGAACTTATGTGATAAAATGGGCTTCATTGTCATGGATGAAGCATTTGATATGTGGAAAGAAGCAAAAACTAAATATGATTATTCTTTGGATTGGGACAAATGGCATAAGCGGGATCTTCAAGATATGATTTTAAGAGACCGTAACCATCCAAGTATATTTATATGGAGTATCGGAAATGAAATTCCGGAACAAAGTGATAGCACCGGTACAACTATCGCACGTGAATTAGCCGGTATAATTAGGAGTCTTGATACAACCCGTGTCATCACTTCAAATTGTGATAAACCCGGACCTTCGAATTATATTATTAAATCCGGAGCCCTCGATTTAATAGGATTTAGTTATCATTTAAATAATTATAAAGATTTTCTTTCAACTTATCCGGGACAAAAATTAATAGGTTCGGAAACAACTTCAGCTTTAGCAACACGCGGTCATTATGATATGCCATCGGATAGTATTCGCCGCTGGCCAGTTCGTTGGAACTTGCCTTTTACTACAGGTAATCCTGGTAATACATGTTCCTCTTATGATAATTGCAGCGCTCCCTGGGGAGAAACTAATGAAGAAGCATTGAATGAAGTAATTAAAGACGACTTTGTTTCGGGAATGTTTATATGGACAGGATTTGACTACATCGGTGAACCAACTCCTTATACCTGGCCTTCGCGAAGTTCCTATTTCGGAATAATTGATCTTGCAGGTTTTCCAAAGGACGTATATTATTTGTACCAAAGTGAATGGACTCACAAGCCGGTATTACATATTTTCCCGCCATGGAATTCCCAATGCTGGACAACCGTAAAAAATGGAAAACCTAATTGGGAAAAAGGAGATTCTGTTGATGTTTGGGCATATACTAATTGCGAAGAAGTTGAATTATTCTTAAATGGAAAATCTCTGGGTACAAAGAAAAAAATAGCCGAAGAATTACATATAATGTGGCGTGTTCCCTATGTCCCTGGTATACTCAAAGCTATAGGTCTAAATGAAGGCAAAGAAGTTTTAACATCTATTGATAAAACCGCAGATTCTCCAACAGTAATATCTGTTGAACCGGATCGCGATACAATTATGGCTGATGGTAAAGATCTTTCCTTTATTACTGTTAAAATTCTTGATAAAAATGGCACAATGGTGCCATATGCAAACAACTTGCTGAATTTTGAAATATCGGGAGCAGGAAAAATTATCGGTGTGGATAACGGCTCAGAAACGAGTCATGAACCCTTCAAATCTAATTACCGAAAAGCTTTCAATGGAATGTGCCTTGTTGTTATTCAATCAAATGATAAGAAAGGCAAAATTACCTTGAATGCAGCATCGAAGGGTTTAAAGAGCGAATCAGTAGTCATTTATGCGGAATAATTGTTTGAGTAATATAATTATGTAAACTTTTTAAAATTTAATCTTAAGTAGGTACAAATTGAAAAAATTTAATCCATTAATACATACGTTTTATTTACCGGTTTTTTTAATATTCCCTCTTTTGGTTTTACAACCTAAAGAGGTTAAGGCTCAGTTTGCAAACGGAGCTGATGTTGGATGGCTATCTCAAATGGAAAATTCCGGTTATGTATTCAAGGATAATTCGGGGGTTCAAAAGAACTGTTTGGAAATATTAAAAGAAAAAGGAATTAATTCATTACGTTTTAGAGTATGGGTTAATCCAAGCGGAAATTATTGCAATAAAAGAGATGTTGTACATATGGCTTATATTGCTGATAGTATGGGATTTAAAATTTTAATTGATTTTCACTTGAGTGATACTTGGGCAGACCCAAGTCACCAAACTAAACCGGCCGCGTGGACGAATGATTCATTTTCACAACTCCAGACAGATGTCTATAATCATGTCTATAATCTTCTGGATACACTCAAATCTATTGGAGTTGTTCCTACATGGGTGCAAATTGGTAATGAAGTCGGAAATGGAATGTTATGGCCTGATGGAAAAGCTCCTTCAAATATGAGCAATTTTGCTCAACTGATTACTAGCGGCTATAATGCTGTTAAAGCTGTCGACAGCACAATACAGGTAGTTATTCATTTGGAAGACGGACATAATGATTCTATGTTTAGACAGATTTTTGACGGTCTTAAAAGCTATGGCGCCAAGTGGGATGTAATCGGAATGTCTGTTTATCCATATTGGGCAAATTTAACATGGCAAGTTGATGATAGTCTTGCATTAATAACTATGAAAGATATGATTTCCAGGTATAATACAAAAGTAATGGTTTGTGAAGCCGGTTATCTATATAATCAGCCTGTACAAGCTAATCAATACTTATTAGATCTAATTTCAAAAACCAAATCTGTGGGTGGATTAGGGGTTTTTTATTGGGAGCCTGAGAGTTACAATTGGCAAGGATATCAACTCGGAGCATGGGATCCTCTAACAAAAGAACCTACTGCAGCATTAGATGCTTTCCTGGGTATAAATGTCACTTCGGTTAAAAAAGGAAAAAACACTTCTTCTAATTATGATTTAGAAATTTATCCCAATCCTTTTAATCCGAGTACAAATATTGAATACACTCTTGACAAATCTTCCAATTCGTCAATTGTCATCTATGATTTACTTGGAAAGCAGGTGGTAAAACTTGTAGATGGTTTTAAACATGCAGGTAGTTATAAAATAACTTGGTTAGCGCAAAATGTTCCGAGCGGAGTATATCTTTGTATGATAAGAGCTGGCAATTTTTTAGAGACAAAAAAAATTATTTTACTGAAATGAGATCTAAATAAAATTTCTCCCAAAAATTGTTATGAATAATTCAAAAATTATTGCCTCGATTAGTAATCTAACTCAAAAGTAAAACTTGCCTGCCTAAGATGTAATATAGTAATTGAGTAAAGTTTTTTGTTTATCTTGAAAATTAGCATTCTAAATTAATATTAATTTAATTTTCGATAATTCCTTTCTAACCTGTAAATTTATAAATTAGCAAATATGATATGTAATCTTTTAAAGGAAATTAAGAATTGGAAACGAATATCAGGGCTTGGGTTGTCTCTGCAAATATGGGATATGGGCATCTGCGAGCCGTATTTCCGCTTCAAAAAATTGCTGAAGAAGGAATAATTTCAATCGGAGTAAACGATGAAGAATCTCCGTCAGAAAGAATCTTATGGCAAAGACTATTATATGTCTATGAATTTTTATCAAGAGCAAAAGGGATTCCAGTAATAGGGAACCCAGTTTTTAATATTTTAGATTCTTTTCTCAGAATACCCTCATTTTACCCTTTAAGAAATTTATCCTACAAAACCTTTCAGGTAAATTTATTGACATCCAGCATTAAAAAGGGATTGTGCTCAGGTATGTTAAAAAAAATCATTACAAAGCGCTTGCCTTTAGTGACCTCTTTTTTTGCACCAGCAATCGCTGCAGATTTAGAAGGTTATGATAGTGTTTATTGCATCATATGTGATGCTGATCTAAATAGAGTTTGGGTCGCTGAAGAACCTTCGGAAAGTATGATTATCTATTTCGCCCCATGTGGAAAGGCAAGTCAAAGACTTCTCGCATACGGTGTGCCCGCGGAAAAAATATTTACAACTGGATTTCCTTTGGATGATGAATTGTTAGGAGGTAAAGACTTAAGAATACTAAAAGCAGATTTAGCTCAAAGACTATTTTATCTTGATCCGAATAATCGATTCTGGCCTTTGCATGATAAAAGTGTTAAGCATTTCCTTGGCGAAGATAATTGTAAATTTATGAACGCCCGAAAACTGACAATTACATACGGAGTCGGTGGTGCGGGTGCTCAAAAAGAAATAGGAAGAAAAATAGCATTAAGCTTAAAAAACAAATTACAATCCGGGGAAATTCATTTGAATTTGGCTGCAGGTACAAAAGAAATTATAAAAAACTATTTTGAAAATGTAAAAAATGAAATTGGTTCAGGATCTGAAAATATTACTATTATTTATTCACATGAAATCAGCGAATATTTTAATAAGTTTAATGAAGCTATGCATACTACAGACATTTTGTGGACTAAACCAAGCGAATTATCATTTTATACAGGTTTGGGACTTCCGATTATTATGTCTCCTCCAATTGGTTCACAGGAACAATTTAACGCAAAATGGCTTTTCGAAATTCAAGCTGGCATCAAACAGGAAAATCCCGATTATGCCGATCAATGGTTATTCGATTTGCTAAATAAAGGAAGACTTGCCGAGGCAGCTTGGTCGGGATTTCTAAAAGCAAGAAAACTTGGAACTTACAAAATTATGGAAGTCCTTGAGAAAGGTAAGATGACACATGAAGATTCACCAATACTTCGGTAAACGTTTTGAATAAAAAAAGTAAATATCTTCTATTATATCTTAAAACCGGAAGCGGGCATCTGGCTCCTGCAAAATCAATTGCTAAAATTCTTGAGAAAAACTTCGGTGACGAAATAGAACCAATACTAATTGATGGCTTCGAAAAAACAAACAAAATAGTTAAATGGATAATCGAAGGCGGTTATAGAACTCTCCAGTCTAAAGCAAAATGGTTTTATGAAACATTATATGCAGTATATAAATTTAATTTTATTGCTCAAACAAACAGCCGCTTGATATCAATTTTTGTAAAACCTTATTTTAGAGAAATATTTAAAACATATAAGCCTCGAAAAATAATTATTTTCCATTTTTTCCTGATAGAACCTTTATATGAGGTTATGTCTGAAATTAAAATAACAATTCCCGTAATTACAGTTGTTACAGATCCATATACTGCCCATCCATTATGGTTTCTCAGAAAAGATCAAAACTTTATTATTTTTAGTGAAAGATTAAAGAATTGGTGCATTCATAAGGGTATAAATAAAGAAAATATACATCTATTCTCTTTCATCCTAAATGATAAATTTTCAAAAACCCTTAAAGCGGATGATGTTTTAAAAATTAAAAGGGAAATGGGTTTCGATAATAAAAAGAAAGTTGTCCTGATTTTAGGGGGAGGCGATGGCATGCCGCAAGGATTAAAAATTCTAAAAACACTTAATAAAACAATTATTGATTTCGAATTAGCAATAATATGCGGACAAAATAAAACTCTTTTTCAAAAAGCTACTCAGCTAAAAGAGAAAAATATTTATAACCTAAAAGTATTTGGTTATGTGGACTTTATTTATGAATTACTAACAATATCTGACTTAGTTATTACAAAATGCGGAGCTTCAACCTTTATGGAAATATTAATGTGTAAAAAGATTCCGATTATTATAAATTATATTTGGGAACAGGAAAAAGGTAATATGGAGTTCCTAATAGAAAAAAGAATGGGAATTTACGAACCGAATATTAAAAAATTGCCTCAACTTATTTCCGGGCTATTTGATGATGAAAATATATATTCAAAATATATTGAAAATATTAATAATGGTAATCTAAAAAATGGTTCGGAAGAGGTCAGTTTGTTTATTAAAGAATTTCATTAAGAATGGGGCCCATTGTCCATATTTTCTCCTCGAAGATTTATTACTTTGTTCTATTTGATTTGTCTCTTCTTTCATAAAGAACTATAATTATTTTTATTTTGATCTTAAATATTGTTTGGGATAATCCTCAAGTTCTACTTTTAATATTTTTGCAGCATGTAAAGCCCAATAAGGATCTCGCAGCATTTCTCTTGCCAGAAAGACAAAGTCAGCTTGGTAATCACTAATTATTTTTTCGGCTTGTTCTGCAGTCGTAATAAGTCCTACTCCTCCTGTAAGTATATTTGTCTCATGTTTGATCCTTTGTGAGAATAGAATTTGATAACCAGGTCCGACAGGAATTTTAGCATTGGAAACATTTCCGCCGCTTGAGCAATCTATTAAATCAACTCCTGCTTCATTTAACCACTTTGCTAATTGAACGGATTGATCAACATCCCAACCGTCTTCAACCCAGTCACTTGCAGAAATTCTAACGAACATTGGCATTCCATCCGGAATAACTTCTCTAACCGATTTTGCTATTTCAATTGCAAAACGACTTCTGTTCTCAATGCTACCTCCATATTTATCTTTTCTTTTATTTGATATCGGAGATAAGAATTCGTGAATTAAATATCCATGTGCAAAATGCAGCTCAATTATTTCAAAACCGGAGTCAACACTCCTTTTTGCGGATTCTCGAAATTGATCTACAACAAGTTGAATATCTGCATCCTTCATCTCTTTCGGGTCAGGGTAGTTATCTTCAAACTTTATTGGGCTGGGAGCTAAGGTTTGCCAACCTCCGTTTTCAACGGAAATTTTTCCATTACCTTTCCAAGGCGAAAACGTCGATGCTTTTCTTCCTGCATGAGCCAATTGAATTCCGGGTACTGAGTTTTGTGTCTTAATGAATTGAGTGACTCTTTTATAAGCATTTACCTGTTCTTCATTCCAAATTCCTAAGTCTTCAGGCGAAATCCTTCCTTCAGGAGAAACGGCCGTTGCTTCAGTAAATACTATTCCTGCCCCTCCGACTGCACGGCTGCCAAGATGAACTATGTGCCAATCGGTTGCTATTCCATTAAAGCTCGAATATTGGCACATTGGTGAAACAACGATCCGATTTTTTAACTCAAGATCTCTAATTTTTATAGATGAAAATAATTTGCTCATATTGTTTTGAGGTCTCTTTTATTGCTAAATTCTATATTGTGATAATTAATCGTTACATTACTTAAATATATATTATTTCTTTTAAAAAGAAAATAAAGCTTTGCTCTGATTTTTATTTATAAAACTTAACTTAATAAAAATATTATAAATGCCAAAAAATTATTCGACTGATATTCCTTTACCTATATGTAAATTAAAATCAAGCATAAACTGTACTGTTAAGCAATTCAATTAATTGACTTTTTTCAAATGGCTTTGCAAGATAATGCGTAAAACCGCATTTAAAAAAATTATCCCGATCTGAATTTAAAGCATATCCGGTTAAGGCAATTATTGGCACATTTTCATATCTATCAATTTTTCTGATTTGTTCGACAATATCTACGCCGTTTAATCCTTCACCAAGATTTATTTCCATTAAAATTATTCAGTAATTTTTTCCATTTATCATATGGAGAGCTGATGTGGCATTAAAGGAATGATCAACATTAACTAAATTCTTCAAGAATAATTTAGTTAGTATACTAGTTAGCTCATTGTCCTCTGCTAACAATATATGAATTAATTTTAATGATTTTCTGAATATTTTCATACCGTTGTGTTCAAACTCAAATAATTTTTCTCTGAATGATATATAATTAAAATAATTTATAATCGTTGCCTCGTTATTTTAATTATATAGCAATACTCCAATTCATGGGGAATTAACAATAATTTAACAATTGATAAAAATTTTATTAGCATGTTTTAACAATTATTAACATTTCAATAATCTATTGGTAATATTTCCTTAATAATTGCGGATTATCTTTGTACTCGCTGTTCATTAGACCAAACAACAATAATGAATCCAATATCAATGCAATTGAATGAATATGAATACTATGATTTGGTTTTTTGCTGCTTTTTTACAGATATAAAACAAATACCAATAAAGAAAAAATATTGTAACAGGATTACTAATAAAATATGACAATCATTCAAAATGAAGGAAAATCGGCTCTTAAAATTGAAGAGGAAGACAAAAAATTCTTATAAGGAAATTATTTTGAGAATACTTAAAAAAATAAAAAATTTCCTGTTAGTTCAATAAAAAGGAATTAGAAACATTATTTGGAGGATTTTAATGAAATCAAGAAATCAAAATTATCTATTTAACTCGATTGTATTTTTTCTTGTAGGCATTATTTCAGTAATTAGGTTAGAATCGGTTGAAATTATTGTTTCATTTACCTTTTCTTTTCTATTCCTGTTTTTGAGTTTCTTTATAAAAGAGGGTAACTCAGAGAAAATTTTTGAGCAATTTGAGATCTAGAGTATAATAAATTGAATCAAAATCTTAAAGTAGTAACAATTATTCAGGCAAGGATGTTATCGATTGGTTATCCATATAAAGTAATTATGGACTTAGCAGGGAAACCTTTGCTTTACCGACAGCTTGAAAGAATTTCTGGTTCTACTATTGCGGGTAAATTAGTGGTCGCAACAACAACTGAGCCAGCAGATGACTATATATCAGATTTATGTCATAAAGAAAACATTGACTTTTATCGGAGCGATTCCTCCGATTTGCTGGATCTATATTATAAGGCTGCTATTTGCTTTAATGCTGATGTTATTGTAAAAATCCCTTCGGATTGTCCGCTTATAGATCCCGGAATTATATCAACAGTAATTAATAGCTTCCTTGATAATTACGGAAATTATGATTACGTAAGCAATCTTCACCCGCCTACATATCCGGACGGAAATGATGTTGAAGTAATGACATTCAATGCTCTTAATAATGCTTGGCTAAATGCTAAAAAGGATTATGAAAAGGAACTTACTACGCCTTACTTTTGGGAAAACCCGGATCGATTTAAAATTGGTAACATTACATGGGAAACCGGGCTGGATTATTCCATGAATCATAGGTGGGCAATTGATTATGAAGAAGATTATTTGTTCGTAAAAACAGTTTATGAAGAACTATATCATAAAAATAAAAATTTTTCTTTGCTTGATATTCTTAGCCTTTTAGAAAAAAAACCTTCAATAAAAAAAATTAATGAAAAATATAATGGAATCAATTGGTACCATTACCATTTAAATGATTTAAAGACACACTCACATTCTTAGAAAAAATCAAATTAAAAATAACAAAAATAATTTAATAGAATAGAAAA
>JAJXTM010000205.1 GCA_021783875.1 Bacteroidota bacterium | reverse complement strand
TCTGTGTAAGGAAAAATATTGCTCCGGGTTACGCCGTGTACTCATAGAGAACCACAGAGTAAAATTCATTTTTACTTTTATTTTCTTGCTTGCATTGGGTACAGCTTCCTTAGCTCAGCAAAAAGTAAATTGGAACGGTTATATGCAGTATCGTTTTTCAGATAACTACCTTAATCAAACTGAATTTTCAGTAAGAAGGGCAAAGTTCTGGGTAAATGGTTTAATACCCGAAGAAGATGGTAGTTGGAGTTATAAACTGCAGGCTAATTTTCTCCAACAAGTCAAATATCAATTTCTGCTTCAAGATGTACTTGTGAATTATAAGATAAATAATTTTGAAGTAACTGCCGGTCAGTTCGTGCCTGATTTCAGCTTGCAAAGAAAACAACCTGATTATGCTATCCCGCTTGATGAAAGAGCGGACGTTGAAAATGTCCTTGTCCCCGGAGCTGAAACGATGGCAAGAGATATCGGTGTTGAATTAAAACTTTACGATAGCAAAACTGGTTCTTTTAGCTTCGGGTTCTTCAATGGGAACGGAGCAAATACTGTTTCCAACCAAAGAAATTTTCTTTATGTAAACCGTGGGAGCTTGTTTCTTCTGAACGATCCGGAATCAAAATTGGAATTGGGTTACAATCTATCTTACCGCGATGCACATAATATTCAGTTTAGCAAAATCTATGGAAATAGTTATGCTTTTACAGGTAATGACTTCCGCTTTGGCTTTGAAGAAAAATTAAACCTCGGAGCTTTTGAATTGCAATCTGAATACATCGAGGCACATCTTGGTAATCAAAAGGCTTACGGATATTATGCACTCGCCGATTTTTTGATTGTATCAAAATATTTAGTTTCACTTTCTGTCGAACAGCTGCATAACTTAAACCAATCCACAATTGATGATCCTTGGTATGTAATAGGATATTCATATCTCATAAAAGGAAACAATATAAAAATTTCTTTAGATAATAAATTTCAGTTTGCATCAAATAAAACTAATGCGCTGACAACTTTACAAATTCAATATTTCTTTAATTAAAAATAGGAGTACTAAAATGTTGCACTCAGATAATTCGCCTGTGGCGAACCGCCCCGCAGGAGTAAATCCACAAGATTGGTTAGAGTTCGGACAAAAATTCCACGGACATAAATGCCCAGCGATGCCGATGGGCTTAAGAGCCGGCGCAGCCGCTATGAATGCGCTCGGTGTTGAAAGAGCAAAAGACGGACAAATATTTGCAATTGTTGACCTTGGTGATAATCACTGCGCTACTTGCTATGCCGATGGTCTTCAAGTAATTATGGGAACTACTTTAGGAAAGGGTAACATTAAGAAAACATTCAAAGGCAAATGGGCAGTAACTCTTGTTGATAAAGCAAGCGGAAAAGCAGTTCGTGTTACCCCGAAAGCTGAAACAATGCTTCAGAATAAACAGTCTGCATTCTTCAAAGATTATAGAGAAAAAGGAATACCGGCAAGCAAAGTTCCGGCAGTAGTTGTCGATCCTTTAATTGTCAATGTAATGGCTGCACCGGAGGAAAAGCTGCTAAATGTTTCAAAAATATTTAATTACAAACTCGATCTACAAGTCGATAATTTCAATGGATTTGTTTGTGAAGAGTGCGGTGAGATGACGGTTGAAAGCTATGGAAGAATTAAAAACGGCATTCATGTCTGTATGGATTGTGCAGGTAATTAATTATATGAAACTTCATTAAATAATTCGTCTTCGATAATAGGCTCAGTTAATTAGCTTTGAAATTACTCAGCGAATTATAATTTGTAATGTTATTTATATTAAGCTTTTGTAACAATATTATTGTCAAATATAAAACAATATATAGTGTTTTCGCCATTTCAAATATCTATATTTATTAGTATCCGATTTTTTTGTAAAATACAATTGTAAAAAAAATAATTAATGGAGATAAAATGGAAAAGAAAATAGTAGATCCTTTGAATTTGTATCGCCTTCCTTGGACTTTACCCGACAACGGTATTTCCTGGCTTGAACCTACATCGCGATGTAATCTAAATTGCTATGGCTGCTATAGAAAAAATATCAAAGAATCTCATAAATCCATGGAACAGGTGAGGCATGAACTAGACGTTTTTCAAGCTTTAAGAAAAACGGATTGCATCTCTATTGCAGGAGGAGATCCCCTTATGTATCCAAACATTATTGAACTGATTGCAGAAATAAAATCTCGCGGTATTAAACCCATTATTAATACCAACGGAATTGCTTTGACAAAAGAATTATTACATGAATTAAAAAATGCAGGCGTGTTTGGATTTACTTTTCACATTGATAGTAAACAAGGACGGGGGCGAGGTCCTAAATGGGAAGGAAAAAGCGAATTAGAACTTAATGAGCTAAGATTGTATTATGCAGAAATGCTTGCTGCTGAAGGTAATATTGCATGCTCTTTTAATTCAACTATTTATGGAGATACTTTGCAGTATGTTCCGGAACTATCTGCTTGGGCTCATAAACACATAGATATTGTTAATACGATGGTTTTTATCCTATTCCGTTATATAACCCCGGATTTACCTTATGATTTCTATGCCGGCGATCAAAAAATTGTTTTTGATGATATTCATTATCATTCCGATAAGGCAGAAGTAACAAACCTCAAGGCGCCTAGAATAGTTGAAGAGTTAAGAAAGAAAGATCCTGATTTTTCTCCTGCCGCATTCCTAAACGGAACACACGAAGCAGATAGTTTTAAATGGCTTTTGACTGAACGCATTGGAACAAAAGATAAAATTTTTGGTTACCTTAATAATAAATTTATCGAAATGGTGATGGAATTCTACCACTATAAATATGATAGGTACTTGTCTTATGCTTCACCTCAAACTTTGCGGCTGGGGAGATCAACTTTGATGAGCTTATGGGCGATAAATAAAAGTATAAGAAACTCTCTGAAAAAGTATCTCGGATATTTAATCGTAAATCCTTTCAGGATTTTCAAAAAAGTTTATATGCAGTCGATAATGATAATTCAACCGGTAGACTTTATGGAGAATGGAGACCAAAGTATGTGCGACGGCTGTCCTGATATTACTGTTTGGAAAGACAAAAATGGTAAAGACCAGTTGGTTTGGTCTTGCAGACTCGAAGAACCAATGCAGTACGGCGAATTCCTTCATACCATACCTAAGAAAACAAATGGTCAATCTCAAAATAAAGTTGCAGAATTAAATTGAATGTCGCACGATCATAATCATTCAACAGAATTAAGCAGCAGAAACCTATTGGTAACAATGCTGCTTAATTTTTTTATTACTGTCATTGAAATTATAGGAGGTATGCTGTCCGGTAGCTTGTCTCTAATGTCTGATGCGATCCATAACTTTAGCGACGGTATTGCTTTAATTGTTACATATATTGCCAACAGGCTAAGTAAAAAACCAAATTCACTTAAATATACCTTCGGCTTAAAAAGAGCCGAAATTATTGCAGCAGTTATAAATTCAAGCGCGTTGGTTATTCTTTGTTTCTTTATGATTAAGGAAGCCTTCGATAGACTTTATAACCCATCAGTAATAAGAGGTCATTTAATGTTTATTGTTGCTGCCGGAGGTTTGGTTGCAAACATTATTGGCACTCGTCTTTTAAAGAAGGATTCCGATAAAAATATTAATCTCAGAGCTGCCTATCTCCACCTTCTGGTTGACTCTATTTCATGTATCGCTGTTATTATCGGCGCAGTATTTATAACATTTATGAAGATCTATTGGATTGATTCTTTTCTTACTATAATTATTTCAGTTTATATTCTAGTCGAATCATATCGAATATTAAAAGAATCTATTGACATTGTAATGATGTCGGTACCACCTGACTTGAATGTTGAAGAGGTCGCAAAATTTATTGAATCATTTCCCGAAATAAAAAATGTCCACCATGTTCATTTATGGAGATTGAACGATAACAATACCCATTTTGAAGCTCATTTAAATATAAATGAAATGTCTATTAGCGAAACAGCTTTAATCCGCCATCTTTTGGAAAATGAACTTCATAATAAATTCGGACTGACCCATTTTACTTTTCAATTTGAATGCGATAGTTGTAATGATACTGAATTAATAAAAAATTCTGGACATTAAATACATCTAATATTATCACTAATATTCTTTCTATTGAATACTTGCCTGTATTAAAAAAGAATTATATATTTCGTTAATTAACGAAATATATTCTAATATGTCCTACTTAATTAAAGAAAATACAAAACTGTTTAAAGCACTTTCGGATCCGAATAGATTAAGAATCTTAAAGATGCTCCAATCAAAATCCTTATGCGTTTGCGAAATTACTGATGTACTCAATTTAGCAACTTCAACTGTGTCTAAACACCTCAGCATTTTACGCGATACTGGCTTTATTATTGAAGAAAAAGACGGTAAATGGGTCAATTATATGATTAATCCAAGGCCCTCCGATAATAGGATATCATCGATTCTTGCTACTCTGGATTTCTGGATAAATGATGATAATGTGATAATATTAGATAAGCAGAAAATCCAAAACATAAACAGAATAGAAGTTTGCGGAAGGTAATATTTTTTTAATAGACATTTCGTTGATTGACTAAATATAGAAAGAATGAACATGAGAATTCTAATCCTCTGTACCGGAAACTCCTGCCGCAGTCAGATGGCGGAGGGGTTGCTTAAATCTTTTGATAGTAAATTAGAAGTTTATTCAGCCGGTACAAAACCATCAAATCGGGTTCATCCCAAAGCTATTCAAGTAATGGAAGAACTTGGAATCGACATATCCAAAAATATTCCGAAAAATGTTGATCAATTCCTGAATGAATCATTTGATTATGTTATTACGGTGTGTGATAATGCAAAAGAAACATGCCCGCTGTTTCTGGGGAAAGTAGGTAAACAACTGCACATAGGTTTTGAAGATCCGGCAGAGGCAATCGGTTCAGAAGTAGAAATTCTTTTAGTATTTAGGAAGATAAGAGATGA
>JAJXTM010000204.1 GCA_021783875.1 Bacteroidota bacterium | reverse complement strand
CATCAAGTGATTATCCCTGATAACCTAAATAATGAATTAGAATAATATTCTTCGTATAGGAGTCCAAATAAACTTTAGGTTGTATTTCGCTCCGCTCTCCAAGGATGTCCCTTCACTAGCTGCATAAACATCTGCTATCATTACTAACCAGCCGACCCAAACCCTGTGCCATTCCTTAATTCCTTAGCATTCAATTTCCCGTGATAATCAGACATTATTTTGAAGAAAATTCTTAGGATTCATAAAAATCACATTTGTTATTTTTATTAAGACTAAATCTTAATAGTAAAAATAAAACTCATTATACTATTATGAAAGTGTCAATATTCAGAAAATTTTAATTTTTATAGATCCTTCTCTTTTAACTATTAACCTCATCTCATAATATTTTTATAATTTAAGCTATCGTATGAGATACATTTCCCACCAATTTGATGAATAACTTTGATTAATTCTTAAGAAATTTTTTCTTCAGGTATAATTTTTTTATAATTTAATCTAGTTTTTTTAAGACCATAATATATTATTATGAGTTGCCAATTAGATATAAAATTTTTGAAGAAATAAATTAAAAATGTAAAAACTGATTTGGAAGTTTATTATGCTGAAAATGTACTAACTTTACAATGATTAACATTTATATTTATCTATAGTTTTTTCAAAAGAAAATTTTCTATAGTTTAGCTCTTGTGATTCTCAAAGATTATATATCGTAAGTTTCGGAATTTATTATGCCTGGTCTGTTAGAAGAATATTTCGACCTCTTTAGAAAAAATATCGTCGGCATTAACCATACCTTCCGTTCTCCCTATGGTGAAAAAAAAATCATCTATGCCGACTGGATTGCTAGCGGACGACTTTATGAACCAATTGAAAAAAGAATGACTGCTACTTTCGGTCCATTCGTAGGTAATACCCATTCAGAAGCTAGCTTTACCGGCGCTGCTATGACTATAGCCTATAAGTCCGCTCACGATATAATTAAAAACCACGTCAATGCCGCTTATGATGATGTCATTATCACCGCTGGTTCAGGTATGACAGCTATGATTAATAAATTCCAAAGAATCCTTGGTTTGAAAGTTCCCGAACAACTGAAACAATTTCTTAATCTGCCTTCTGAATTAACTCCGGTCGTGTTTGTTACTCATATGGAACACCATTCTAATCATACTTCTTGGCTCGAAACAATTGCGGATGTCGTCTGTATTCAGCCAAATGAGCAAGGGCTTGTAGACCTTGCTGATTTTGAGTTTCAGCTTGAAAAATATAGAAATAGAAAATTGAAAATTGGCGCCTTTACTGCCTGCTCCAATGTTACGGGTATTGAAACTCCTTATTATAAGCTAGCTAGTATGATTCATAATTACGGCGGTTTCTGCTTCGTCGACTTCGCCTGCTCCGCTCCTTATGTCAATATTAATATGCATCCACCGGATGTAACAGAAAAATTGGATGCCATTTTCTTTTCGCCTCATAAATTTCTCGGCGGCCCAGGTACTCCTGGTGTTTTAATTTTTGATTCCCATCTCTATAAAAACAAAATTCCCGATAATCCGGGCGGAGGCACTGTTGATTGGACCAACCCTTGGGGTCAGCATAAATTTGTATCCAATATAGAGCTCCGTGAGGATGGGGGTACTCCCGCTTTTCTCCAAACTATTAAAGCTGCTCTATGTGTTAAATTAAAAGATGATATGGGAGTCGATAAAATTAAAGCTAGAGAAGAATATCTCGTCAAGATCGCTCTGAATAGCCTTAGAAAAATCCCCGGCCTCCATATCCTTGCCGATAATTTAGACAACCGCCTAGGCGCAATTTCTTTCTATGTCGATAATATCCATTATAACCTCTTAGTTAAATTATTGAATGACCGATTCGGAATCCAGATGCGAGGTGGCTGCTCTTGTGCCGGTACATACGGTCACTATCTCCTCCACGTTAGCCCCGATCAATCTAAACACATTACCGAACGCATTAACTTGGGCGACCTCTCCGAAAAACCCGGCTGGGTACGCATGTCCGTTCACCCTACTATGTCTGATTTTGATTTGTATTTTATTTTAAACTCTATTGCCGAAATAGTAAATAATTTCTCTTCCTGGAAAAATGACTACTTCTATTCTTCTCATGATAATGAATTTTACCACAATTCCTCTGATAATTCAGAAAATATCATGATTAAAAATTGGCTAAACTTATAAACATTTTCGCCTGTCTCAAATTTTATTTTTGAATCTTTTATAACAAAACATATTCTATAAAATTATATTTTTTATAACTTTCCCATTTTTGGGAATTACGCCTTTCTCATTTCTCAATGCTGAATTAAATGATAACTTTTTCGCAATGCTACCCCTATTTTACAAATTTCCTTGCGGCATATTCTTTGTTAATAAATAGCGAATTTTGATTATGAACAAGCATTACTCTATAAGGTTATTCTAAAAAAATAGAAGGTCTAAAATGAAAAATATTATTATGTATCTGCTTTTTGTTATTACTTTGGTTGCCCTTTTCGGTTTCGCTTATACAATTTAACAAATTTATTCCCATTCAAATAAATAATTAATTGAATCTTCTGATAATCTAAAGTTTCAGATTTAACACAAACTCAGGTATAAATAAATAGTATGGTAAATATTAAAATAGTTTTGCCCCATCGAAAAATATATGCTTCATTATTATATTTATTATTTTTTGTATTGCTTTCCTGGAGTAAATCTTATGCCCAATCTAATGATGACTGCTTAACTTGCCATAGCGATAGTACTTTAACTATGAAAAAGGCCGGCAAAACCTTATCTTTATTTGTTGATACTAATGTATTAGCCCATTCGCCGCATATGAAATTATTGTGCATTTCATGCCATGTTGGCTTTGATCCAAATAATGACCCTCATAAAAAGGATATTCAACCGGTCGACTGTAAATCTTGCCATAAAGATGCAGCTATCAAACACCCATTTCACCCTCAAATGTTGAAAGCTACTGGGCAAAGTCAGGGTGTAGATGTGAATTGTAAATATTGTCATGGCATGCATGATGTCGTTTCTCCTAAAGTCCCTGGATCCAAATTTTATAAAACTAATATTGTTGATGCCTGCGGTTCCTGCCATAAAAACAAAAAAACTGAGTTTGAAACCTCTGCCCACGCAAATGGTCTTAGGGAAGGAATTAAGGGCGCACCCGATTGCTTTACTTGCCATAAAAACCCGATCGTTTCCGCTGGCTCATTAAAAGATAGCACTGAAATTAAAATAGCTCAGGAAAAATTATGTATTTCCTGCCATCTCGATAATCAGGATATTAGATCTAAGACTTCCCCTTCTGCCGGATTTATTAATTCATACGAGCAAAGTGTCCATGGCAAAGCCCTTCTCGGAGGGAATGGAAGAGCTGCTAATTGTGTCAGCTGCCATACCGCTCATAAAGTAAAACCGGCAAGCGATCCTACTTCTACCGTTAATAGATTTAATGTCCCGAATACCTGCGGACATTGCCATAGCGATATCTCCGCTGAATATAAACAAAGTGTCCATGGAGTTGCTGTTCTCCAAAAAGGTAATCTCGATGCACCTGTATGTACAACTTGTCATGGAGAACATAATATACTTAACCCCAAAAACCCTTCCTCTCCTACTGCTTATGCAAATGTTTCTCAGGAAATTTGCTCGAAATGCCATTCATCGGTAACTCTTTCTGCTAAATATGGACTGAATCCGAATAGATGGAGTACCTTTAAAGACAGTTATCATGGCCTGGCTATGCAGGGAGGGGCTACTATTGTAGCAAATTGTGCTAGCTGCCATACTGCTCATAACGTCTTACCGCCTTCTGATCCTAGGTCAAGCGTATTTAAGGGAAATCTTTCAAAAACTTGCGGTAAATGCCATCCCGGCGCTAATGAAAAATTTGCTGGTGGTAATATCCACGCTTCTAATTCTAATCAAAAAAGTGAACCTGCTCTTTATTGGATCGCCATTATCTATATCGCTATGATCTTCTCTGTTATTGGCGCTATGCTTCTGCATAATATTTTAGATTTTATTAAAAAAGCTAAAATTAAAAAACTGAAGCAAATGGGCATGATTATTCATGATGCCCCCGGTCATTCTCTATACTTAAGAATGACTCTTAATGAACGTTTACAACATATCCTGCTGGCTATAAGCTTTATTGCATTGGTTATTACAGGTTTTATGCTGCAATTCCCGAATTCTTGGTGGGTCTCACATATTAGAAGCTTGAGTGAAAATGCTTTTACATATAGAGGGATACTTCATCGAATTGCTGCTGTTATTATGATCATTGTCAGCTTATATCATCTCTATTATATCCTCTTTACTGCACGAGGTAGACAGCTTGTCAAAGACCTGCTTCCGAAAAGACAGGATTTTTTCGATGCAGTTGGAGTCGCTAAATTTAATCTAGGATTATCTAAATCAAAACCTAAACTTGAACGTTTTAGCTATGTCGAAAAGGCCGAATATTGGGCTTTGATTTGGGGTACTGTCATTATGTCGGTCACTGGTCTGATTATGTGGTTCTATTATACCCTTTTTATAGGATGGTTTTCTCTGCTCGGCTGGGATATCGCCCGCACTATTCATTATTATGAGGCTTGGCTTGCTACTTTAGCTATTATAGTCTGGCATTTTTACTTCGTTATCTTTAGCCCGGATATCTACCCAATGAACCTTTCCTGGCTTACTGGTCACCTTACTGAAGAGGAGATGGAAGATGAACATGCGGCTGAATTGGAAAAATTAAAAGCTCTGAAATCAGAGGATGAAGAGAATAAAAATAAATAGAAATACCAATATGAAATTATTCAAAATTTTTTATTTATTTTTAATAATAACGGTTTGGTTTTTTAATAGCCTAAGTCTCTTAGCTCAGTCTAATAGTGATTGCCTTACTTGCCACAGCGATAAAACTATTAGGGGCAAAATAAATGGTCATTCAGTTTCTGTATATATCGACGAAAAAATTCTGGCAGCTTCGGTTCATAATGGCAA
>JAJXTM010000011.1 GCA_021783875.1 Bacteroidota bacterium | reverse complement strand
ACATCCAAATTATATTGAGGATGCTTCAATAAAAAATATTTCCAGATGGGTTAAAACGGGCGGTGTCCTTGCTCTATTTGCAAACGATAAAGGTAATTGCGAGTTTACTCACTTAAATAAATTATCTAATGAATTTGGTATTCACTTTAATGAAGATAGCAGAAATCACGTTACAGGAAATAATTATGATATGGGAAAATTTGATAACCTTCCTTCAAATTTGGTCTTTAATGGAGTAAATAAAATTTTTATGAAGGAAATCAGCACTTTGAAATTATCAAAAAATGCTAAAGCTATACTAACCGATAAAGGAGATGTAATTATGGCAACATCTAAATATGGTAAAGGTTTTGTCTTTGCTGTTGGTGACCCATGGTTTTATAATGAGTATATTGACCACAGAAAATTACCAGCTAGTTTTGATAATAAACTGGCAGCAGAAAATTTATTTCGTTTTCTGTTGAATAAAGCAATAAAAATAAAATAAAAATTAAGTCATCAAAATAACAATATTAAAGGATTATAATTACATTTATGGCATCTACATTTCTCAACGAATATAGATTTTTTGATCCAAATGAAAAGGTTAGGAATATAGCATTTGAATTGTACTCGAATGTAAAAGATTTACCAATTATTAGCCCTCATGGACATATCGACCCGCGTCTTTTGGCGAATAACGAGCCATTCCCTGACCCGACTGAGTTAATAATAATTCCTGATCATTACATATTTAGAATGTTATACTCACAGGGTATACCGCTAGAATCACTAGGCATTCCTTGTGTTGACAACACTGATATCGAAAAAGATCACCGGAAGATTTGGAAAATATTTGCAGATAATTTTTATCTTTTTTCAGGTACGCCGACCGGGGTTTGGTTAAAGCATGAATTTTCTGAAGTTTTCGGGATCCAAGAAAAATTGAATAATCAAAATGCAGATAAGCTGTATGATTTGATTTCAGAAAAACTTAAAACAAATGAATTTCTGCCAAGAACATTATACAAAAAATTTAATATTGAAGCCCTATCCACTACTGATGCAGCTTCAGATTCACTTGAGTATCACAAAAAAATCAAAAACTCTGGTTGGAACGGAAAGGTCATTCCTTGTTTTAGACCAGATGGTGTCGTGAATATTACTGCTGCGGTATGGAAAAAAGAAATAGAAAAATTAAGTGCTGCATGTTCTACTGAAATTAATTCTTATGAGACTTTTATTAAAGCTATAGAAAACCGGCGTGAATATTTTAAGTCTATAGGAGCTGTCTCAACCGATCAGGGGATAATTTCGCCTTATACCCATCAATTATCAAAAGAAGAAGCTGAAAAAATATTTCAAAAAGCATTAAAAGGAAGTGCAACCGATCAAGATGCCTTTTTATTTACTGCAAACATGTTGATGGAAATGGCGAGAATGAGCATTGAAGACGGACTGGTAATGCAAATTCATCCCGGATCAATGAGAAATCATAATCAAATAATAGCTAATCGATTCGGGTTAGATAAAGGTGCAGATATTCCGCTTCCAACTGAATACACAAAAAATTTATGGGAATTATTAAATAAATATGGGAACAATGATAAACTTTCGCTAATAATATTTACTTTAGACGAGTCTACATATTCGAGAGAATTGGCTCCGCTTGCTGGTCATTATCCAGCTATGAAATTAGGTCCATCATGGTGGTTTCATGATAGTATAGAAGGGATGATTCGTTTTCGTCAGCAAGTCACTGAAACAGCTGGAATTTACAATACTGTCGGATTTAATGATGACACTAGAGCATTCTTATCAATACCAGCTCGGCATGATTTATCAAGAAGGGTTGACTCAAATTTTATTGCTGGACTTGTTGCAAAACATATAATCGACTTTGAAGAAGCTAATCAAATGAGTAAAGCCTTAGCTTATGGGCTTGTAAAAAAAGCATATAAACTAAATTAATACATTCATTTATAATATTTAATTTATGGAACATTATTATTATCATATAAATGTGATAATTAATATATTAAATTTACAATTTAATTTATCTATTAATAAAGTAAAGATTTAAAAGAAGAAAATTGGAAAAAAATTCTCATATAACATTAGATGATATTGCTAAACGATTAAATGTATCAAAAGTTACAGTTTCCAAAGCCTTAAGAGGACATCCTGATATATCCAAAGAAACAACAAAGCTTGTACAAAAAATTGCACTGGAACTTGGATATACTCCCAATTATATGGCTAGAAATTTGTCTTCAAAAAGGTCAAACACTATAGGAGTTGTTGTTCCAAAAATAGCACATTTTTTTTTCAGCGCAGTTATCGAAGCTATATATGATACCGCTTTCCATAATAATTATGAAATTATCCTTACTGTTTCTCAGGAAAATTCTGAAAGAGAGGCTAAGCATATAGAGTCTCTCTTAGCTATGCGTGTTGATGGTTTAATTGTATCAATCACTCAACAAACTCGCGATACCGCAATTTTTAATAAAGTAAAAAAGCAGGGCATTCCTCTAACTTTTGTAGATAGAATTCTAAATATTCCAGGCGCTAATACTATCACAGTTGATGATAGAGGCGGTACTTTTCAAGCTATTGAGCATGCGATAAAACTTGGGTATACTAAAATTGCTCATTTGGCTGGATTTCCTGAAATTAATATCGGATTAAGACGTTACCAGGGCTTTGAAGATGCCATGAAGAAGAATAATCTTCCGATAAATTCCGATTGGGTTATATATGGTGGGTTCGGCGAAGAAGCCGGTTATCGTGGTTTTATGAAAATGTATAACAGTAATAATTTACCAGAATTCATTTTTGCAGTTACATATCCGGTCGCTTTGGGAGTTTATGCAGCTGTGCAAGAAGTTGGAATGAAAATACCTAATGATATTGATATTATGTGCTTTGGAAATAGTGATGTTAACCGCTTCATAACACCTGCTCTTAGCTGTGTAGATCAGCCAACTGAAAAATTAGGTAGATCTGCTGTTGAATTAACACTTAATCAAATTAAAAATTTTGATTCCTTTAAACCTCAAAGTATTGAAATCCCTACAGAACTTCTTCTTAGAGAAACTTGTTCGAAAAATGGAAAATTTAAATCAAAATTTGCATTAGATGGTATTTAATAAATGATAAAAAAATTTATCCAAGATAGTAACCGGTAAAGTAAACCTCTTGACATAGATGATTCCCCAAATTATAAAAATAAATAAAATTGATAATGTTGTAGTTGCATTGGAGAAAATATCTTCAGATGAAAAATTATATCTCGATGGTAAAGAGATATTAATACCAAACAATGTAGCTCAAGGACATAAAATTGCAGCAATAAATATTTCTGAAGGTGAAAATATTATAAAATATGGTCATGTCATTGGACAAGCTATTGCATATATTAAAGCCGGTGAGTGGGTTCATTCACATAATATGAAAACTAATCTAAGTGAGGCTGTTGAATATAATTATAAACCAAAAGAATTCTCAATTGATAAAAATCTCATAAATATTCCGACTTTTCTCGGATATAAAAGGAAAAATGGCAAGGTAGGGACACGTAATGAGATTTGGATAATTAATACAGTGGGTTGTGTAAATACTTCCGCAAATAATATTGCTAAAATCTGTAATGAAAAATTTAAAATGGAAAGTTTTGACGGAGCTTTTTCTTTTGCTCATCCTTATGGCTGCAGTCAGCTTGGTGATGATCTAGTAAATACACAAAAAGTTTTATCCGGGCTGATGTGTAACCCCAATATCGGAGGAGTTTTAGTTATAGGACTAGGTTGTGAAAATAACCAGCTACAATCATTATTAAAATTGACTTCCAATGTTGATCTGGAAAGGTTAAGAGCTTTTAACTCGCAAGATGTTCAAGATGAAATTTATGAGGGGGTTAAACTAGCGGGTGAATTATTTGATTTAATGAAAAATGATAGAAGAGAAGAATGTCCGATTTCAGAATTAATCCTTGGAATGAAATGTGGTGGTTCTGACGGGATCTCAGGTATATCAGCAAATCCTTTAGTCGGAAGAGTTACAGACTTACTTTCATCGTTGAACGGCAGAATTATACTTTCTGAAGTACCCGAAATGTTCGGAGCGGAACAACAATTAATGAATCGCGCTAAGTCTGAAATTGTTTTTCAGCAAATAGTCAAAATGATAAATAATTTCAAAGAATATTTTTTAATTCATCATATGCCGATTTACGAAAATCCTTCACCCGGAAATAAAGAAGGCGGATTGACTACACTCGAAGAAAAATCTCTTGGCGCTATTCAAAAAGGCGGATCTTCGATTATAACTCAAGTTTTAAACTACGGGGAGCAAATTAATGAAAGAGGTTTAGCTCTATTAGAAGCTCCAGGTAATGACGGTGTATCGACAACAGCTATGACAGCAAGCGGAGCAACAATAATTTTGTTTACTACTGGTAGAGGCACTCCTCTCGGTTTTCCTGTACCTACTGTGAAAATTTCTTCTAATTCCGATTTATATGCAAAAAAGTCAAACTGGATAGACTTTGATGCCGGTCAGATTCTTACGGGGGAAAAGAATATGAATAGTTTAACAGAGGAATTTGTCAACTTACTTATTGATATTGCTTCGGGAAAAATTAAAACAAAGAATGAAATAAACGGATATAAAGAAATCGCCATCTGGAAACAAGGCGTGACACTTTAATCTTTTACCGGATCAATAATATCCCAAAGAATTGAATTATAATAATGCAATTAAATAAGAATTTAATAGAGTCAGAGAAGAATTTATTTAGTAAAATTAATCTAGGATCGTTGATAGACTTTCCTGAACGCGTTTTACAATTCGGAGAAGGTAATTTTTTAAGAGGATTTGTCGATAGCCATTTTAATGAACTTAATAAGCAAGGATTATTTAATGGGAAAATTGTAGTTGTCCAGCCTTTAAAGAATGGTGTGGTGAATTTATTGAACGAACAAAATGGAATGTATACTTTGCTGCTTCGCGGTATTCATAAAGGAAAACAAATTGAGAATACTGAAATTATTACTTCTATTAGCCGGGGAATAGATCCATATTTTAATTGGAAAGGTTTTCTTGATTGTGCAGCAAATCCTGAAATGCGCTTCATAGTTTCAAATACAACAGAGGCTGGTATCTCTTATAACGACACTCCTTTTCCTGACAAGGAATGCCCGGTCTCCTTTCCAGCAAAAGTGACTGCCTTTCTTTATGAGCGTTATAAAAAATTTAATGGGGCAAAAGATAAGGGGATGTTAATTATTCCTTGCGAATTAATTGAGAATAATGGAGATACGCTGCGTACATATATATTGCAGCACGCGACAGATTGGAAGCTATGTCAAGAATTTATTAATTGGATTAAAGATAATAATTATTTTTATAATACTCTTGTAGACCGTATAGTACCGGGCTATCCTAAAGATGAAATAGATACTCTTACCTCAAAATTAGGCTATGAAGATAAGCTTATTGTCTCAGCTGAGATTTTTCATCTTTGGGTAATTCAAGGAGATAAAATTGCAATTAAGGAACTGCCTTTTGTCCAAGCTGGTCTTAATGTAATTTGGACAGACGATATTAAACCTTATAGAAACTTAAAAGTTAGAATTCTAAACGGCGCACATACTATGTTTACAATACCTTCTTTTTTGTCAGGGAACAACACTGTTCAAGAAAGTGTCGAGGATGAAGTAGTAGGGGGTTATATTGAAAAAGGACTTTTTAATGAAATAATTCCAACACTAAACTTTTCTGAAGAGAAAAAAATACAGTTTGCACAGGAAATATTAGAACGATTTCAAAACCCATTTATTAAACATTATTTATTAAGCATAACGTTAAATTCAATTTCAAAATTTAAGGTTCGTGTGCTTCCCTCTATTTTGGAATACAGAAAATTAAATAAGCAGGTTCCATCTGCTCTTTCTTTCTCTTTTGCTGCTTTGATTTCATTTTACTCCGGAAACTATTTTAAGAATAAATCCAATTTAGCTACTCGAAAATATATCCTGACTGATGATTTAGAGGTAATTGAGTTCTTTAATGATTTAAAGAATGAAAGTGACTGCAATGAAATTGTGAAAACTGTTTTGTCAAACGAAAGTTTTTGGGATTTTGACTTAAACTCTATTGAGGGTTTAACTGGCAAGGTTTCCTATTATTATAAATCAATCGGTGATTTAGGTATGAAACCAGCAATACAAGCATTATTAAAATAAATATATGTTTATTATATATCGGAAAGAACAATGAGTAGACAAGAAATAGTAAATTCTCTAATTGATGCTTCTGTAATTGCCGTGATGAGAATATCGGATCCTACAAAATTAATTAAAATATCTGAAGCAATTTATGAAGGCGGAATTTCAGCAGTCGAAATTACTATGACAGTTCCTAATGCCATCAAAATGATTGAAGAAGCAAATAAATTAATTGGCAGTTATATGATTATTGGAGTGGGCTCCGTATTAGATCGTAATTCCGCTCTAAAAGCAATTGACGCGGGTGCAAAGTATGTAGTCAGCCCTATATTCAAAAAAGAAATAATAGAGATCTCCCATAAGAACAATATACCCTCAATGCCTGGAGCATTTACACCAACTGAAATTCAAACAGCCTTCGAAGCCGGTGCAGACATTATAAAAGTATTTCCTGCTGATGTGGTTGGAATGGCATTCTTCAAAAACGTTCTTGCTCCAATGCCTCACTTAAAACTAATGCCCACCGGTGGAGTTAGTATAACTAATGCAGGAGATTGGTTGAAATCAGGCGCTTGTGCCGTAGGAGTTGGGTCAGCACTTCTAGATAAAAAAGCAATTGAAAATGAAGATTATAAATCCATAACTTTCAATGCTAGAGGGTTGATGGAAAGCATAAATAGAGCAAAAATAGATTTAGAAAAATCTAATTAAAATTTAAATCTTCAAAGGAAATAATTGTATGGCAATTAAAGTTGTTACAATGGGAGAAATAATGTTAAGACTCTCAACTCCCGGATTTAGTAGATTTGTCCAATCTCAAAATTTTGATGTTAATTACGGCGGGGGAGAAGCAAACGTTGCAGTAGCGCTATCAAATTATGGTTTTGAAAGTTATTTTGTATCAAAACTTCCCAAACATGAAATTGGTCAATCTGCAATAAATTCAATAAGAAGATATGGAGTAAAAGATGATTTTATTGTCCGAGGCGGAGAAAGAGTTGGAATATATTTCCTTGAAACTGGAGCAAGTCAAAGGGCTTCAAAAGTTATTTACGATAGATCAAATTCCTCCATTACAACTCTAAAAAAAGATGAGCTTGATTGGGATGAAGTTTTTCAAAATGCTAAATGGTTTCATTGGACAGGCATAACTCCTTCTCTAGGTAAAGAAGCAAAAGAAAGCTTAGTTACTGCGTGCAAAGCTGCAAAGAAAATAGGAGTCACAATAAGTGCCGACTTAAATTACCGGGCTAAATTATGGTCGACAAAAGAAGCACAGTCCGTAATGGTTCCTCTCATGGAATTTGTTGATGTCTGCATATCAAATGAAGAAGACGCTGAAAAAAGCCTTGGTTTCAAAGCAGGGAAAACAAATGTTGAGAATGCCGAAATAGACGAAAATGGTTATTTTGAATTAGCCAAGCAATTAAAAGAAAAATTTAATTTTAAGTCTGTTGCAATTACATTAAGAGAAAGTTTTTCCGCATCAAGAAATGGCTGGAGTGCATTGCTGCATGACGATAAAGACTGCATTCAACCTTATCGTTCTAAAAGATATGATGTGCAAATAATTGACCGTGTCGGAGGCGGTGACTCTTTTGCAAGCGGACTAATATATGGTCTTCTAAATAAAACAAATTCGAAAGATGCTCTTGAATTTGCTGTTGCATCATCATGTCTGAAACAAACTATTCCGGGTGATTTTAATCTTGTTTCGATTGATGAAATAGAAAAACTTACCAAGAGTGGTGGTTCTGGAAGAGTCGATAGGTAATTCAATTAATATAATTTGACAAATTCATAATTGGGGCTTTTGATTAACTCTTATCATTATAACAAACAATTAATTTCTATTTAATAACAAAACAAAGAGAATGCTATGAAAAGAATACATACAATTCTTTCCCTATTAGTGGTTGGATTTTTATTTTCAACCAATTTGTTCAGTCAAACAGCTGGCGATTTTCAAACAACCCAAAATGGTGCTTGGAACAACACTTCAACTTGGGCAAGGTATGATGGATCTAATTGGATTACACCAGCACCATATTCTCCAAGCTTTGCAGATGGAGTAATAACTGTTTTAGGAGGAGATACAGTTACGATCACAGTAAATGATACTGTTGATCAGCTTACAATAAATTTCGGCGGACAAATTACGGTCAACATAGGCGATACTTTATTTGTTAATGCGACAACAGTTTGCAATGGATATCTTCTAAATAATGGTGCTGTAATTGCTCAATCTGCGGCACTTTCTTTCGGAAATGAAAGCACTTATGAACATGCCCAGGATGGTGGTAATATTCCGAATGCTGCTTGGAATACTGGTTCTACTTGCCTAATCACAGGCAGTAAATCAAAGGCTCCTTCAAATGCAAATCAAAATTTCTATAATTTTACGTGGAACTGTCCTGCTCAGTCTACCGGTTTAAATGTTGGTTGGAATAATATTACAATCAATGGAAATCTTTCAATCCTAAATAGCAATTCACAACAGTTTAGAATGACGAGCAGTTCTTATACTGGTCCTGTAATCAACATTATGGGCAATCTAGTAATAACAGGATCTAAATCAAAAGCGACTACTACTGGTTCCAGCGGTGCTGATACCTATACTGTTAACTCATATGGCAATATTATCGTAACATCAGGTGTCCTCTATATCAGCGGTGGCAGTGGAGGGGTAACTACTTGGAATGTCTATGGGGATTTTACAGTAACTAACGGAACATTGCAATCATCCAACACAGCTTCAAAATATGTTTTTGATAAAAAAGGTATACAGAATATAAATCTAACCGGAGTAACCTATACCGGGGCTACGACAATTATTGTTGATAGTGCATCAATACTAAATGTTGGAACAAGTGTCATCGGAGGTAATGGCAGTTTTATTCTTAACAATGGTTCAACTATCCAAACCGGAAACGCTAATGGTATATTAGGAAATATTACTTGCTCTGGTTTGTATGGAGGTGGAAATAGTTTTAGCTCGGGAGCCTCATATATTTTCAATGGCACAGTTCCACAGATTTCAGGATTTCATGCATTAAATATCGGAATCCCCTCTAATGTTACAATTAATAATTCTTTGGGTTTAACGCTTGATACAAACGCTACTTTCGGAAATTTAACTTTGGCTTCAGGTCAATTAATTTTAGGAAGTGATACTCTAACGGTAATTAATCCTATAACTACCGGTGATTCTGCTAGTTATATTGCTACAAGTACTACTGGAGTATTAAAGCAGCATGTAGCAACTACTCAGATATTTTATCCAGTTGGAACTGTGGCTACCTATT
This sequence comes from Bacteroidota bacterium, assembly GCA_021783875.1. Taxonomy (GTDB): domain Bacteria; phylum Bacteroidota; class Ignavibacteria; order Ignavibacteriales; family Ignavibacteriaceae; genus FEN-1297. Next base: position 11,986 of record JAJXTM010000011.1, on the reverse strand, counting down.
TACCTGTTTGGATAACTAATAGTGGAACGGCAGATAATTTCTCTGTTAATGTTTCATCGGATACTTCTACTAATAGTGCTGTTATTGACAAGCTTCATACCAAATGGAATATCGAGGAGGATGTTGTAAATACGCCCAATTGTGATATCCAATTTGGATGGTTATCAGGATCAGAAGGAAGCTTGTTTTCTTCTTTAAAAAATAATAATTCTCATATATATTTGTTACCTAGTTTCACCGAAGTTGGTTCAGGAAACTATTCAACTAATTTTTCATCGGAGCCGTTTACAATTTCACGTAGCGGAATTTCTTCACTTGGTAGCTTTACAGTTGGAGTCATATCTTCAATTCCAATAATTACTACAAATAGTATTTCTAATATTTCAATTACAGCTGCATCATCCGGTGGAGATATTATTTCCAATGGAGGTGATTCTGTATTGGCAAAAGGAGTATGCTGGAACACTACTGGAAATCCTTCAATTTCAAATAGTAAAACAATTGACGGAAGCGGAAACGGTTCTTTCACAAGTATACTCACAAATCTAACTCCCGGAACAACATATTATGTTAGCGCTTATGCTACAAATGCTGTCGGAACAGGTTATGGCAATCAAATTTCATTTATGACAGATACGGTCGCTACACCAAATGCAACTATAACTTGGGCTTTACAAACAGATCAGACTTATATTACAACGGGAAATATTAATGGAGCAAATGAGACTATGCTTGGATTAACTCCTGCATTTGAAACTCCGGCAAGCGGTTCAACTACACCAGTTCAAAAACTTAAGCCAGATGCAACTACTAGCGCTACTGCAGGAACCGGTGCATGGCCGGCAGATACTTCGATTAATACTAAAAGATTTGTTCAATTTTCTGTTATGCCTCAACCCAATACAAACATGACAATTACTTCTGCTTCTATGATGATTGGGGCAAAAGGCACATCATTGCTTAAAGCAAGCTTGTATTTATCTAAAGATAGTACATTTAATAATGCTACATTCATTTCTGTTGACTCGAGTCTTATTTCTAACTCTGTTGCCCCTATTTCATTTTATTTTAATGCTACTGTAAATAGTGGACAAGTCTTATACTTCCGGATTTACCCATGGAGTTCTACCGGTATATCCAGTACAAGCAAATATTTATACTTAGGTAAAGTAGCAATATCTGGTAATACTATCTCTGTACCAGTTGCTGCATCAGCTACTTGGCCCTTAATGAGTAATGAAAGTCCAAATGTGACCGGCTCAGTTACAGCAGGGGTCGTAAAATATAATGGAGATTTGGAGCATTATGGTTACAATGCTAATGGTGATAGGATTATGTCTTTGGATGGTTCCTGGCCTATAGAAGCTTCTCCTAATTTTACCCGGTTTGCTCAATTTTCAGTTTCTCCAATATCCGGTGGAACATTTTATTCTGATAGTCTTAAATTCAAGATGATTAATGAATATTCAAATAATTTAAGAGTAGCCTTTTATTATTCTACGGATTCATCATTTGCTACGAAAAAATTTGTAGCTGATACAACAGTTCCAGGCAATATTACTTCTTATACATATAATATTAACGATACTGCTATAACAGGGCAGACTATTTACTTAAGGATGTATCCTTATGATGTTACAGGAGATACTAAATATAAATTGATTGACCTTAGCGCACTTTCAATAATTGGAAATACCACCGGTGCAATTATAAATTTTCCTTCCATTACTACGGCGCCATTAACATATATTTCAACTACTTTTGCAACCAGCGGAGGAAATGTTACTGCAGACGGCGGTTCTATGGTAATGGCAAAAGGAGTATGTTGGGATACTACAACAGCGCCGACAATTCTAAAAAGCCATACTATAGATGGAACTGGAGGAGGAGCCTTTGTTAGTCATATTACGGGTCTACAAATAGGAAAAACCTATTATGTTCGTGCCTATGCTACAAATATTGCCGGTACTGCCTATGATACTTCTTTGATTTCATTTATGACTTTAGATTCGTTAGTAGTTCCAACTGTTACCACTATAGTTGTTTCTAACATTCTTAACAAAAGTGCTCAATCAGGAGGAACAGTTACATTATGGGGAGGTGATTCTGTCTTTGCAAGAGGTATTTGCTGGAATACTAAAGGAAACCCAACAATTGCAGATACAACTAAAGCTTTTAATGGAAAAGATATAGGTTCATTTACAAGTACAATGGTTGGATTAATGCCGACAACAAGTTATTATGTTCGTGCCTTTGCAACAAACAGTATCGGCACCGGATACGGTGCTGTTGATACATTCATGACTCAAGCAACAGCTCCTCCTATCACAAAGGTGGTTGCTAAAGACGGAAGCGGCGATTATACAAGTGTTGATTCAGCCTTTAATGCTGTTTCAGATAATTACACTGGAACATGGACGATTTATGTAAAAAAAGGTATATATAAAGAAAAATGTCTTCTTCCTTCTACAAAGGTTAATGTAGTTCTGAAAGGAGAAAGCCGAGATAGCACTATCTTAACTTATGATGATTATTCAGGAAGGATTGTAAACGGTGTAACACTAGGAACTTCTACGTCTTACAGTGTTGATATAGATGCAAATGATTTCACGGCAGAAAATATTACATTCCAAAATACTTCCCAGGCAGCTCAAGCCGTTGCGCTTGAATCAAACGGGGATAGGCAAAGTTATTACAATTGTAATTTGATTGGCTTTCAGGATACATATTATGCAAGAGGTAGTGCCGGTCCCGGACGAATCTATATGAAAAATTGTTTTATTGAGGGTTCGGTTGATTTTGTTTTTGGACGGGACATCATTGTTTTTGATAGCTGCACAATAAATGAAAATAGAAATAATGGTACATTGACAGCTGCTAATACTGATGCAAATTCATTGTTTGGATATGTTTATCTAAATTGTCAAATCACTGCAGACTCAATAGGATTTGATGGCCAGCCAATTTCCAAATTCGATCTTGGAAGACCTTGGCAGGCATCTCCGCAAACTGTATTTATTAATTGTTTTGAACCTGCTTCCTTAGACCCGGCTGGCTGGTTATCTTGGAATGTTACACCTGCACTATATGCTGAATATAAATGTTACGGACCTGGTTATGTTCCATCTTCCCGTGTAAGCTGGTCAAGTCAATTAACTACTCAACAGGCTGCTGAATATACAATACCTAATATTTTCTCGCAAAATTCAAATCCTGCATTTTCTTTTAATTGGTTGCCAGTAGAACCAGTAATAACAGAAATAAAGTCTGAATCGAATAAGATAATTCCTACGGACTATACACTGTATCAAAATTTTCCCAATCCATTCAATCCTTCAACAATTATAAAATATAGTGTACCAAAATCCCAGATTGTAATTTTAAGGATTTATAACCTGCTTGGCCAAGTAGTAACAACTCTTGTAAACAAACAACAGAATGCAGGAAACTATGAGGTGACATTTAAAGCTGATAATTTAGCTAGTGGTATATATTTCTATACTCTTAATGCAGGTAGTTTTAATTTGACAAAAAAAATGATCCTACTAAAGTAATTTAGTATCTAAAGTTTGTTTAATGATTTTTAATGTCAAAATTATGACCGGCTGAATTTTATTATCAGCCGGTTATAATAGTTTAATCTAAATTTATAAATCAAAATGAAAAATTTATCAAAATATTTGTATTATTTTTTAGTCATTATCGGATTTTTGGCTCTAGGTAATGTGGAAAATCATGTTACTATTTTTACAGTTGGTGATTCAACTATGTGCTTGTATGATACTGCAAACGCAAAACATCAAAGAGGTTGGGCACAAATGCTTCCTCAATTCTTTAATAATAATATTAAAATTGTTGATGCAGCAAGAGGAGGCAGGAGTTCCAAGAGTTTTGTTAAAGAAGGGTTGTGGCAAAAGGTAATTGACCAAGTTATGCCGGGCGATTACGTTTTTATTCAATTTGCACATAACGATGAAAAAAAGGATACATCTGTGGGAACAAAACCGTGGGATCAATATATTAAATATCTCAAAAAATATATAGTCGAAACGCGTGAAAAAGGTGCAATTCCGATTTTATTTACTCCGATTGTAAGAAGATATTTTGATTCTACAGGGCACATTACTTTAAAAGGGCAGCATGATATGTTGTCCGGAGATTCACTTGGAAACTATCCTTTAGCAATGAAATATTTAGCAAATGAATTAAAAGTTCACCTAATTGATTTAACAGAAATGACGAAAACTTTGGTAGAACATTATGGTCCCGAAAAATCAAAAGAACTTTATATTTCGACAGATAAAACCCATCCTACTCAAATTGGTGCAACATTAATAGCTAGCTTGGCTGTCCAAGGTTTAATTGAACAAGCTATACCTGTGGTAAAATATCTGAGAAATCAGAAGAATAGTAAAAATTAAAACCAATTAATGTATATAGATAATTTTCAAAACAATTATCTCAAATTACCTAATAGAATGCAATTTACGTTAATATCATTATTAAGTCTTAATATTTTTTTGGCTATGAATTTTAATAATAGCACAAAAAGCAAAATTGTTTGTTTTGGCGACTCCATTACGCATGGTGCAAAAGTAAATGGAAGGAGTTGGGTATATATACTTTCAAAAGAGCATCAAAATTTTGACTTCATTAATGAAGGCAGAAATGGAAGAAAAACTTCTGACAAAAAAGAACTATTGCCGATTTTGAAAAAATATTCCGATGCTAATTATTTCTTAATATTTTTAGGAGTAAATGATTTAAAAAATGGCAATGACAGTCTAGTTGATCTTTGTGTAGGAGATATGAAATGGATGATAGAAAAAATTAGGCAATCAAATAAAAAAGTAAAAATTGTTATTCTTTCACCTTCGAAAATAAACCTAAAGACTATGTCACTCCTTAACATTGAAAAAAATTATAATAAAAATACCGAAAAGTCTCTTATTAAACTAGAAATTCGATATAGAGCTTTAGCCAAAAAAGATTCAGTCGAATTTATATCTTTGTTGAATACTGTCTCGCCGCAGAACTATGTTGATGGACTTCATCCGAATGAAAATGGTCAACAGGAAATCGCAAACAAAATATGGTCTAATTTAGATAAGATTTTTAATTTATAATCTTTTAGGTGTCTTAAATTTGTTTATGAAAAAATTTTTAATTTTATTCTTGATATTCTTTATAGCGAATGTAATATATGGTAAATATAACCACTTCATAACGGTTTCAAAAGATGGCAGTGGAGAATTTAAAACCGTCACTGAAGCTTTAGAATCTCTTCCTATGTTCAATTACGAGCGCGTTGTAATTTATATTAAAAACGGGGTTTACAATGAAAAGTTTAGAATTACTCAAGATTATATAACTTTAAAAGGTGAAAGTAAAGACAGCACTATTATAGAATTCGATCAATTAAGAACAGATTGGATCGCAAACAAAGATCAAATAGGTCCTGCAGTAATTAATATACATGCTGACGATATTGTCCTGGAAAACTTAACAATAGAAAACACTCAACCAGAAATAGGTCCTCACGCTTTTGCAGTATTTGGAACAGGTACCCGCACTGTAATAATTAATTGTAATGTTTTAAGCAATGGCGGAGATACAATTTCGTTGTGGAATTATAAAGATGGTATGTATTATCATACTAACTGCAGTTTCAAAGGTTCTGTTGACTTTGTTTGCCCTCGAGGATGGTGTTTCATAAAAAATTCGAAGTTCTATGAATTAAAAAATACCGCTTCTTTATGGCATGCTGGCGGAGATAATATTGACCAAAAATTTGTATTAAAGAATTGCACTTTCGATGGAGTAAAAGGATTTAAATTAGGAAGACATCATTATGAAGCGCAATTTTATTTTATAGATTGTTCGTTTTCAAGTAGCTTAAGTGATATTCCAATTTTTTATGTTTTTAATAAAGATACATCAAAAAACCGTCCTTTTAATTGGGGGGAAAGAGATTATTTTTATAATTGCCATCGAGAAGGCGGAGACTATAGTTGGTTCAAAAATAATTTGAACACAGCTAAAGGGTCACCATCCCCGAATCAAATAACAGCAGAATGGACCTTTGGGGGAAAATGGAATCCTGAAGATTCCAGCAAAATTAAAGTTAAAAATTACAAAATATATGATCAGTATATCATATTTAATTTTAATGAACCCATTACAGTTACCGGGATACCAATACTAAAATCGAGGAGTGGTAAATTATTTAATTACTACTCTGGCGCAGGTTCAGATAGTATAAGATTAAATTTTAAAGGAAAAATTTCCTTAACGGATTTAATTGGCTTTAAACTAGATAGCAAGGGAATGTTCTCTGGTACTAAAGCGAGTGTCTCAAAAAGATTAGTAAGTTTTTCGATTTTAAAATAATAAGTAATAAAAATAAAATAGTAAAAATATTATCAATAATTTTAGATACAGTAATTTAGTAAAGAAATTTTAAGTATGTCCTCAAAAGAAATTTTCTTTTCTAAAGAAATGGGAGTAATCGAAGTTTTTAAATATAAAAACTTCGATTTGAAACTTAAACTGCTTTATTAAGAAAAGATTATGAAAAGATTAATCTTCGATAAATTAATCCTGGTTTTAACTTTTATAAATATCTGTGCTTTTTCTCAAAAGGTCACTTCACAAAAATTTCCTAAGGATACTTCTTATACATTATATAGCGCAGCAAAAAAAATGTATAAAAAATATCCTCAAGCAAATCTCATGAGAGATGTTTTACCAGCTAATGTCAAAGTAAAGAAAAATGTTGTTTATAAAAAAATTGGAAATAGAGAATTACTTCTAAATATATATTACCCTGCAAAATTTAAGAACAAGGTTGTCCCGGCGCTTTTAATGATTCACGGAGGTGGTTGGAGTTCAGGTGACATATCTCTAGTTATTCCGATGGCTGAAAGAATTGCAGCTAAGGGATTTGTTACAGTTGCTGTGGAATATCGCCTTTCTCCGGAAGCATTATATCCGGCAGCAATTTATGATTTAAAAGATGCTATTAAGTGGATGCGTGAAAATGCAAAACAATATCACATAGATACTTCAAAAGTTGCTGTATATGGTTGTTCGGCCGGAGGTCAATTATCTGCTTTAATAGGTGCCACGAACGATAATATAAAATTCGAGGACAGAAACAACAATCTGAAAGTCTCAAGCAATGTTCAAGCAGTTATTGATGTTGATGGTGTAGTAGATTTTTTTGGAAAAAGTTCCGAAGAAATAATCAAGCCATCAGGAAAACCTACTGCAGCTCAAAAGTGGTTTGGCGTTTCTGCAAAAGTTAATCCTGAAATTTGGAAAGATGCGGGTGCAATAAACCATGTAAGCAAATATTATCCGCCAATACTCTTTATAAATAGTGCTGTTCCACGATTTCATGCAGGGCAGCACGAAATGGTACAGCTATTAAAAAAATTTAAAATATTTTATGAAATTTATACTATGCCCCAAACAATTCATACTTTCTGGTTATTTAGTCCATGGTTTGAGCAGACTATTAATTATACTTTAAATTTCTTGCAAAAAGTATTTTACAAGTAATAAATAAATATTAATGGAGAAATTAATTATGAAATTCCTATCCAATCATTTTGTTCAAAATATTATTTTTATAATATTTATCGGAACATCTTCAAGCTTCTTAAATGCGCAGGAAAGACTTCAAGGAGAGGTCAACTCATATCTAAAAAATCTTCCTTTTCATTCTTTTTCAATTGAAGTACCACATTTTGCAGATAAAACATTTAATATCAAAGATTACGGTGCAATCGGAGATGGTCACACTCTAAACACTGAGGCATTCAATAAAACAATTGAGGCTTGTTCTAAAGCTGGTGGTGGAATTGTTATTGTTCCACAAGGTCTTTGGCTTACAGGCCCGATTGAACTAAAAAGTGATATTAATTTTCACACTGAAATAGGAGCATTAATTTTATTTACTTCTGACCACACCCAATATCCCATTATTAAATCTTCAAAAAGAGGATTTATTGTTGCTTCACCCATTTACGGAATAAAATTGAAGAATATTGCAATAACCGGTGAAGGTATATTTGATGGCTCTGGCGAGACATGGAGACCATTGAAAAGAGCTAAAGCTACTGAGTCTTTATGGAAAAGTTTTATTAACTCAGGCGGTGTTGTAAGCGATGATGGTCAAATGTGGTGGCCATCAAAAGAAGCTATGGATGGAGAGGATTACTTAAAGAACCTTATATCAACAAAAAATAAAAAGGAATTAACTGCAGAAGATTTCCTAAAAGCTCGTGATTTTAAAAGACCCATTTTAATTTTATTGATGGATTGTAAAAATGTGCTAATAGACGGTCCAACGTTTGAAGATTCTCCAGCATTTGCATTATATCCTAATTGGTGCGAAAATTTAATTGTAAGAAATGTAAAAATTCATAATGAATATTGGGCTCAAAACGGAGACGGCATTGATATTAGTTCATGTAAAAATGTTTTGGTATTTAAATGCCGGATAAATGCTGGTGATGATGGAATTTGCATGAAATCAAGCAAAGATAGAAATTCAAATGAGCCGTCCTTACAAAATGTTGTTATAGCCGATAATGTTGTTTATCATGCTCACGGGGGATTTGTAACAGGTAGTAATACCGATGGAGGGATGCACAATATTTATGTAAATAATTGTGATTTCATTGGCTCAGATGTGGGGTTGCGTTTTAAAAGCGCAAGGGACCGCGGTGGGCTTGTAGATAATATCTTTATCAAAAATATTTATATGAAAAACATTTTAAATGAGGCAATTCTTTTTGATACTCATTATGAGAATCGTGGATTCGGAAGTGAATCAAAGGTTCCTGATGTTAATGAAAGAACTCCACGCTTTGAGAATATTTTCTTAGAAAATATATATTGCAGCGGCGCTAAGCAAGCAGTACTTGTTGATGGTTTGCCAGAAATGCCCATACAAAAAATTAAAATTTCTAATTCTTATATTTCAGCCGATAAAGGTTTTGTATCAATGTATGCAAAAGATTTTGATTTGGAAAATGTTAAGATTGTACCGCAAAATAAAGATGTATATTCTCTAAATCAAAGTTCTGATTTTAATATTGTAAATGGTTTTTGTCCGGAAGGTACTACAGTTTTTTTGAAGCTTGATGGAAATAAAACTATAAATATAAATCTGGTCAATACAAACTTGACTTGTGCTAAAATACCCATAAAATTTGGTAAAAACGTTAATAAAAATGCAGTCATTCAGAAATAGTTCTTTCAAAAATTAAAGGAAATAATGAAAAACAAAATATCAATATGGTTTAATATAATTGTTGCAGCGCTATTCTTAATAAATATCTTTTCAATGGATACTTCGGGTAAAGAAAATAAAAAAGTTAAGACTACTTCAGGTTGGACACAAATACCGAAAATTATGAGTGAAATATCTCTTCCCAAATTTCCGGATCGAAATTTTAATATATTAAAATTTGGGGCAGTATCAGACGGTAAATCATTAAATACTGATGCAATAAATAATGCAATAAATGTGTGCAGCGAATCCGGAGGAGGAACAGTAGTTATTCCAAAGGGTGAGTTTTTGACTGGTGCAATTCATCTTAAAAGTAATGTTAATTTACATATATCGGAAGGAGCTATTCTAAAATTTAGTACTAATCCGAAAGATTTTCTCCCTGCTGTTTTAGTTGGGTGGGAGGGCTCAATCTGTATGAACTACTCTCCACTTATTTATGCATATGGACAAAAAAATATTGCTGTTTCCGGTAAAGGAATAATTGATGGACAGGCAAGCAATGAAAGTTGGTGGAAATGGAAAACTTTAAGCGGGGATAAAGAAAGCCGACCCAGATTACTTAAACTAAATGATGAAAAGGTCCCTTTTGAAAAAAGAATTTTCGGTGATGGCTACTATCTTAGACCCACAATGATTGAATTCTTTAAATGTAAGAATATTTTAATAGAGGGAGTTACTCTTAAGGACTCACCATTCTGGTTTCTTCATCCGATTTTAAGTTCAAACATTACAATAGACGGTGTAAAAACAAATAGTATTGGTCCGAACACTGATGGCTGTGATCCGGAGTTTTGTTCTGATGTTATAATTAAAAATTGTGTTTTTTCAGATGGAGATGATTGTATTGCTATTAAATCCGGAAGAAACAATGACGGAAGGAAAATTAATATTCCGAGCAAAAATATTATAATAAAAGATTGCACTATGAAAGACGGGCATGGCGGTGTTTCAATCGGTAGTGAAGTTTCTGGTGGATGTAATAATGTTTATGTTGAAAATTGCCAAATGAACAGTCCCGCTCTTGATAGAATGTTGCGGATAAAATCAAATGCTAAAAGAGGCGGAGTAGTTGAAGATATTTATGTACGGAATATTAAAATCGGGCAAGTTAAAGGAGCAATAGTAGAACTAAATATGAATTATGATCCAAAAGAAGCAAAAGGGTTTAGCTTTTATCCAATAATTAAAAATATTTATATTGAAAATGTTACAAGTCAAAAAAGTCAGAATGCTTTTTACTTTGAAGGTTTACCTAATTCGAATATCAAAAATGTTATTATAAGAAATTGCAAATTTGATGGTGTAAAAGCGGACTTTAAAATTTCTAATACAAAAAATTTAGAACTGAAAAATGTATATATCAACGGAAAGATAATAAATAATCAATATTCTAAATCAAAATGAAAAACCTATTATTATTTATAATGATTGCTATAATTTCCCCATTGGAATTACACGCACAAATTTATGTATCACCTAATGGAAGTGATTCTAATTCCGGAAGCATTGATAAACCCTTAAAGACAATCGTGGCAGCTGTTTCAAATTTAAAAAGCCCATCTACAATTTATCTTAGAGGTGGTGTCTATTTTTCGACTACCAAAATAAGTTTAAGCAAGATTGCTCAACCCGAAAATTACTACAACCTATTTGCCTATCCTGGTGAAAAAGTTATTATTGATTTTTCAGGTACTTCATCGGATGGAATAAGTTTAAGCGGGAAATACTGGCACTTAAAATCACTCGAAATTAAAAATGCCGGTCATAACGGTATTAATATTTCTGGAAGTTATAATATTATAGAAAATTGTGAGGTTCATAATAATAAAAATACAGGCGTTCAAATGGGCAGCGGTTCAAGCTCTGCAAATCCCGGGCATAATTTAATCTTAAATTGTGACTCATATTTTAATTTTGATCCGCCGATTGGAGGAAATGCCGATGGATTTGGGGCAAAATGGAATATCGGAAATGGCAATATTTTTAAAGGATGCCGTTCATTTAATAATTCAGATGACGGTTGGGATTTTTGGATGGCTGATAGTTCTATTGAGATAGATAGTTGTATTGCATTTCGAAATGGTATTGATATTTGGCACACGGGACAGGTAAACGGTAATGGTAACGGTTTTAAATTAGGCGGAAATTATATTCCTTCTTCTCATATTATTAAAAATTGTATCTCCTTTGATAATGCTGGCAATACCGGAAGAGGTTTCGATGAAAACAATAATACAGCCGGACAAACAATTTATAACTGTACAGCTTATCGGAATAAGGCAGAAAATTACTATTTTAACAATACACTTATCCAAGGTGTTCACATTATTAAGAATTGCATATCATACTCAGGATCAATAAAAATAAAAAGCGGAAAAATACAAAACAATTCCTGGCAAGGATTTAATGTAACCTCTAATGATTTCTTAAGTATTGATACCTCATTAGCGTTATCACCACGCGACTCTAATGGCAATCTGCAGTCAAATAATTTCTTTCGACTTGCTCCTGGAAGTTTACTAATTGATGCCGGAGTAGATGTTGGTATACCGTATAATGGTAAAGCTCCAGATCTTGGGGCTTATGAATCAATTTCGAGAATTGATTTAATAAAACAAGATAAAGTTATTCCATTTTCTTATAACCTATATCAGAATTATCCGAACCCATTTAACCCCGCGA
>JAJXTM010000203.1 GCA_021783875.1 Bacteroidota bacterium | reverse complement strand
TTGGATAGTTTTGATAAAGCATCAAATCTTTTGGGATGAATGTTGCTATCTCTTGTAATCCAACCAAAGTTTTTACTAAAGCAATATTACTATATTCAGAACTATCTATTTCGTTAAATGCTTTTACTTGGTAAGTATATTTGGTTGTATCCTTCAACTCCAAAGAGTCAGAATAACTAGTTATATTGGATTTTACGATTGCAATTACTTTAAATTTATTCGTGGAAGAAGGATCTCCGATTTTTTTTTCTACAAAATATCCTCTTTCATTTTCTGATCTGTCTAACCAGGTTAATACTATTCTATGTGGGAAAATTGCTATTGCTTTTAAACTATCTGGTTTAAAAAGTACAGTTGAAAATTTCCAAATATCTGAATATACCCCTTCCCCGCTTTTATTTTTTGCTGAAATTCTCCAGAAGTAATTAGAACCATCTGTCAATTTATTTACTATTCTTACAGTATCCGTAATCAAAGTATCTGAAAAAAGAGTCTTTGTAAATAAAGAATCAGAAGAAATTTCTAATTTGTAGAAGTTTGCCTTGCTTACTCTTTGCCAGGAAAAATTAGTTGGTACGATATTTTTTTTTGATTTATTAGATGGAAAATTTAAAATTGGTTTTGCGGGTAAATTAATTAAAGTAGTGTAAGACCAAATATCTGACCAATCACTTTTTCCGGCAGTGTTTATAGACTTTACCCTCCAAAAATATCTTGTTCCCTCATTTAGTGCAGTAATCAGTCTTGTAGTATCTGTTAGTGAAGAATCAGAATACAATAAGTTTGAAAAAAGTGAGTCTAAGGATATTTGAAGCTGATAACTATCAGCATTGTTAGCCTTTAGCCAAATAAGGCTTATATTCAAAGAAACTCCTGTAATTTTATCATCTGGAAATTTAAGAATAGGTCTATCAGGCAGAAGTCGAAGAGTACTAAATGACCATACATTGCTCCACAATCCAAAACCTGATGCGTTGTTTGCTTTTACTCGCCAAAAGTACTTAGTTGTTTCTTGAAAATTATTGATAAATTTGATTGTATCTTTGACTGTAGAATCAGCATAGAACATTTTAGTAAAAGATGAATCTGAAGAAATCTGAAATGTGTATGTATCTGCTCTATTTGTCCTTGACCATAAAAAAGTAAATTGAAGTGGATTATTTATTGAATTATCTAAAGGAAAATCAAGAACAGTTTGATCAGGCGGAAGCAATAATGTAGTAAATGACCAGGTAGTACTCCAGTCACTGGTGCCGGTAGAATTTTTAGCTTTAACTCTCCAATAATATTTCGTTAAATTATCTAATCCTTTAATATTTATATAGGTCTGGCTCAAAGATGAATCAAAAGTAATTAGAGATGAAAAATTAGAGTTTTTCGAAATCTGAAAAATATAGCTAGTGCCTGCTGCTTTCTCAGACCATGTTAATGTCAATTCCAGAGATTGACCGGTTGAATTGTTTAAAGGTTGCAATAAAAAGGGAGGAGCCAAATAAAATAAAACCAAATTTATGATATTCGGAGGATTTGGTAGAATATTGCCTTGGAATATTGGGGGATTGCCTTGAGCTTGCGCAATAACAGTATCTTGATCTGCAATTATTTTGAAGAAAACTGAATCACCGTTAACTAGACCATCGCTGCTAAATGCACTCACACCAAAAGATCCATTACTTGGCTGGTAATTACAATTTCGGATGATGCTTTTATCTTTTCCTAAAAGTATTATTTGAGACCCGGCTTGAGGTAAAATCCCTTCAATTTGTACTGTGCCGCTAAAAATACATTGTGATACTTGGGATTTAACTGAGCCGTTAAAAAGAGTAATTATAATTAAGCTTAAATAAAATCTTATTATTATGATTTTCAAGTTAATTAAGTATTTTTTCCCTTCCATATAGACCTCATAATTAAAAATTTGCTGGAAGGAAAATTCCTTCCAGCATTGTAGAATAAAGAATCGATTATTTCAGCAACAGCAATTTCTGCATTTTTACAAAATCACCGGCTACAAGTTTCAAGAAATATATTCCGGTTGAAACTGTATTCCCATCGATATTTGTTCCATCCCAGGTAATATTATAATATCCTGCTGATTGTTCAGAGTTAACCAGATTTTTGACTACTCTACCGTTGATGTCATATATTACTAGAGATACGTTAACTCTCTTTACCAAATCATATTTAATTGAAGTAGAAGGATTAAACGGATTCGGATAATTATTGTAAAGGGCAAAAGATTTTGGTTTTTCAACTGTATACTCAACTCCGGTTACCGCATTTAATTTTTCGAGTATTGGTGTATCCCCAAATTCTTTCCATTGCACCTTTGAAGGCAATAATTGTTTGTTTAGATATAATGAAACATTCTCTCCTATATCTGCTCCTTCGTCTTGTTTAGTCGATGGGTTATCTCCCGCAATTGCTATTGAAACTACACCATCAGCAGCAAATTTACCTTCACCGCAGATTATTCCATTTTTATCTATAGCAGTTAAAACTGAATTAGCAGGCACTAGTTTTCCGTTAAATGTAACTTTGGTTCCATAAGCAAAAATTGATAACGGCATTTCGCTAGTCTGGCTGAGAAGAGTTTTATTGCCTTTATTCTCATTATTCATCGGATGAGTAGAGGTTAGGTTTGCAAAAATATCAGGATAAATTAAAGTTTCTGATGAATTTACTATTCTTACAAAATATCCTTTATTTTCCGTCAGATCGAAATTATTGCTTTGAGGATAAGCTTCGAAATATTCATCTCCTGGTTGTCCGGTTCCTAAATTGACATAATTTAAAACTGTAAAAATATTATTCGGGTTTATTGATTGTAAAGCAAATGGAATGTTAGATGTTCTTTCGGGCAAATAACTGACCATGTTGTATCCAACTTTCAATGGTATCGGGATTTCGTTGCGAACAGAAATTCCTCCCATATTTAAGTATTCAGTATTTTGTGTCGGTCTTAGTTTTACAAAATAACCTTTTGTAAAATCAGTTACCTGCATAGGATTATAATACGTTAATTCAGGTATATAATAATTAAAGTAAGGTCTATTAATACCGTCGTTTTCATAATCCAAAATTATTTGGATTTTGTTATTCATTATTAATTCTTTGAAAACAAAATTAACTGAATCAATTGAAGGTTTAATATTCCATGAAATTGCGTTATAACCCTGAACTAATGGGATAGATAAAAATCTATAATGAGCTAATTTAATATTATACTCTTTTATTGCTGGAGGAAACATTGCGCTAAATGTTGGAGCATTGCAAATCGGGCAATATCTTGAATCTAACCAGATACCATTTTTATCAATAACATAGAATACCAATGTATCATTATCTGCAACTCCGCCGTTTCCTTCAAGAATTGATATTGAGTAGTTTTTCCCTTGATTAAAGGGGCGGACAGTATCTGTTTGTATTAGCGTATTGGTCTTCTTTAGGAATGTATAAATTACTGTTCCTGAGGGAGCATAATCAGCATCTATTGATACAAACCCGGTAAAAATTGTTTGTCCAGTCTGTAAAGATTGATCAGATACTTTAAAATCAGCATATTTAATATCCTGCTGTATTAAAGTATTAGCGTCATAAACTACTGCCTGTATTTTATAGTCACCGATCGGCAAACTATTAGGTATAGCTAAATATTCTATAAAAGGTTCATTTCCGCTAGTAGCTTCAAAAGTTCGGTTCGTGCCGGTGTAAATTTGAAAATTTTGGTCAATTAAGTTAGTCTCAACTTTAACCATCATACTCGGATTAGCATCGACTTCTTCAGAAACCGCTACTGTTTCACCTGCAAGATAAATTGATTTGTCTAAATTGACATATCTGAAGTTAGTAGACCCTTTCGAACCATTGATAATCAATTGACCCCAGTCAACTTGTGTTGCCCATCCCTCATTATATTCATCAATATATACCTGAACAAGATTCTTTCCGTTCGGACCTTTGTTCACCCAGCTGGGATCAATTTGAAAGATACTTGTACTCCATTCGTTATTTGCTCCTGTTAAATATCCGATATCATGTCCATTGAAGAATACCTTGTCTCTTTCACCCATATATCCATTGCCGCTTGCCCAGTCAACATCCCAAGCCATTATATTCAATTGAGCAGTATTAATAGACGTTTCATTAATGAATATATTAAATTCGATTGGTACGATCGGGCTGTCATTAAAAAGGTAAACATCCATATCATAGTCCGGTATACCTGTATGCTGATTATTTTCATTATCGTCCGTTGTTACATTCATTGCTCCTCTTATTAAATTTACAGAAACGTATTCTGTCGGATTTATGGGATCATTGCTATTTATGATAATATATGCTGAATAAGTGCCTACTGATAAGCCAGTTGAATTCATAGTAACTGTAACTATTACAGTATCTCCGGGATTAAGAGATCCTGTTAATGGTGATTCATTTAACCAAGGCACTGCCGAGGATTTAAGAGATGCATTATATTTTAGAAAATTAATGAAGTCCTTCTTACCGTCTCCTTTTGTTTGGCTGATTGAAACATTTAACTTTTCATTACTTAGTTTTTTTGCAACAGCCATCATATCCTGCAGATCAAATGTCAATGTCCCATTCCCAATATTCGCAATAGTAAAACTATCGGTTATCGTTGTATCTGTACTAACTGTCTGAGAAATGACTGTTGGATTAACAGAAATTATAGGAGCGTTTTTATCTGTCCCAAGAGTTAAATTCCCATATAATGCAGGATTGGCAAAATTAGAACCTAGATTTTCCGGGAACGCACCAGTCATAGCATTTCCAACTGCATCATAAGAGAAAATATAAATTCCGAGCGTATTTCCTGGCAACTCTTGTATTTTGCTGTTCCTCAAATCAATTGCTGTTTCATAGACAATTGAAGCTGCATTTGATCCTATTTGACCTTCCAATCCGGTAGGATTTAATATAGGAGTCTCAAAGTTCGGAGGGTTTCCATAAATGCCCCTAAACTCTAACATTGTCTGATTGTTTGTAGAATCCCACATAACCCAGAAA
>JAJXTM010000202.1 GCA_021783875.1 Bacteroidota bacterium | reverse complement strand
TGCTCCCAGCAAATTAATGTTCCGATATTACCTACCGATGTTTGAAAGGATTTAAAGCCCAAATCACCCGGAGTAAAATAATATTTTTCATAAAAAGCGGGATCATCCGGAATGTGCATTTTTCTATAGATACCAATTATTTCACCCGACTTATCAATAACAGCCAGACTGTTATGATAAATACCTGAAGTCCTTTTTTCAAATAAAGGTACAATTACGGAGACTTTTCTTCTTTTTGCAACATTACAAATAGCATCAGTTGTCGGTCCGGGTATAGTCTCGGCAAATTTATAATTACTAATATCTTCAGACTGACAAAAGTACTGCGTTTTAAAAAGCTCAGGCAAACATATTATTTCTCCATTCTTATCAGAAGCTTCCTCAATAAAAGCAATAGCTCGCTTTAAATTCAATGAAGCATCCGGGGACATTTTCATTTGAATTAAGGCTGCTTTAAATTTTCTTTGTAAAATGTTTTGGCTCATATTATTATTTCTTAATAAAATTTCATTGAAAAAAAATATTTTATTTTGTAGAAATTATTTTTCCAGTTGAATCATAATTCTTTACTGATTGAAGTTTACCATTGATATAATAAGCATCACTCATCAAATTGCCATTTGAGAAATATGACTTAACAGCCCCATCAAGTTTGCCTTCCCAAAAGGTTTCAATTTTTTGTAAAGCTCCATATTGGAAATAGGATTTTTTAGTGCCTGTAATAATTCCATCTTTATATTCGCATTGAGATTGAAGCATTCCATTAGGATAAAATGTTTTAAATACTCCATAAATTTTCCCCCAATTTGTAAAATATTCCGATTGCATTTGTCCTACAGGGTAGTAAAAAATGACAATACCATTTTGCTGATTCGAATCATAATTTTCTTCATATTTAATAGATCCATTTTTATAGTAGCTTCTAATAATTCCTTGTTTTAAGCCATTGACATAGTCGGTTGATGACTTAATAATTCCGTTTTCGTAAAATGAATATGAATTTCCCCAAAGAGTATCATTTTTATAACGGAATTCATCTTTCAGAAATCCTGAGTCATAATAATCACTTGAGATACCGTTCTTTTTACCGTTTTTACGAACTATTTTTTCTTTTAAAGAGCCATTCGGATAAAAGCTTATGTTGTTATCTTCAACAGTTTGTAATTTCCCCATTAGGTCATATTTGACTCTATGAACGAGTTGACCATTTTCATAATTATCTAGAACTCGAAGGTTCCCAGCTAGATCATACATTTTAACTTCGCCGTCAAGACGGTCATCTCGGTAATTAGCACTCAGAGAAACCGAGCCGTTATCAAAGTATAGTATTGTCTTTCCTTCCCTCAAACCATTTATATAATTTTTCTCAACTTCAACTCTGCCATTTTTAAAATAAGTTTTTGAGATACCGTTTAACTCATTATTTCTATAATTCCAATCACCTTCTAACTCTCCGGTTTTATAATATGTATGGGTAATACCTTCTAACTTTCCATTAACATAATTCTGCAGAGACCATAATTCCCCTGTTTCATAATACCATTTAGAGGTATCTTCCTTCATTCCATTTCTATAATTCCAAGCGATATTCAAAAGACCGTTATCAAAAAACCATTTCTGAATTCCCTCTTCTTTGCCTTCGAAGAAGTTCCACTTTTTCCACAGATGACCATCAGGATAATATTCCGTAAAGATTCCATTTAACTTACCGTTAATGTAATCACCTTCAGTTTTTAATGTTCCATCCGGATAATATGTTTTAATTATACCATTTTCTTTTAAATTTTGAGCAAATAAACAGTTAAATGAGATAAACAGTAAAAGGGACAAAATATATTTAGACATGAAAATATAATATGAATATGAATTAGAATAATTTTTTGAAATTGTTATGTAAATTTATAACATATTTTACTTCCATAAAATCGGTTATATTAAATTGCACTAATTTAGTCAAGTATTTTTAGTTTAAAAAGTCCTATCAAAAATCCTATACCGTAAGAAACATGAATTGCTGGGAAAATTGATAATGAAAATATTTTTATTTTAAAATTCCCTTTGCGGGTAAAAGAAACTATAGCGAGCGCTAATAAATAAAAAGCTAAAGGAAGTTTTATCCAAATAGAAGATATAAGAAAAGGCAAGGATAACAGATAGAGTACGAAAAACGACGGTATAAGATGTCTAAATTTAGATTCACTTTTAACTTTATGAAGTACCAGAGGTTTATAAAGACCGTACTGAAAATATTGAATAAACAGATCCCGAAGTGAAGAACGAGGATAATACCAGAATTTTATGTCAGGATTTTGATAAACTTTTTTTCCTAAGCTATTTGCTCTATAATTAAATTCATCGTCCTGATTCCTAATTAATCGTTCATCAAACTTACCGATTTCAAAAAAGATTTTTTTCTTAAATGCTCCGAAGGCAACGCTATCTATATATCCATTATAATCAGCCTGATGAGATTTACTATTACCAATTCCGAATTTCGTTGAAATTGCCTGTCCTACTGCATTTTGGAAATCGGTCTTGAAAGCTGTTAAATAAGGACCTCCGACAATATCGGCATCCACCGCATCAAAAGTTTCAATAATTTTTTCAAAATAATCCTCTGAATATTTTGAATGGGCATCTATTCTTACAATAATATCAGAATTTGACCTATCAATTCCCAAATTAAGAGCAAAAGAGACAAAGCGATTTGGATTATCAAGCAGATAAATATTAGGATAAGAATTACTAAACTTCTTTATAATTTCTCTGGTTTTATCCGTAGAACCGCCATCAATTATAAAAAATTCTTTTTCAAGCGGTTTTGCCGATAAGAAAAAGTTAATAATATTGCCGATATTTTGTTCTTCATTAAATGTCGGGCAAATAACAGAAATTTTCAAATATTCTCCTTTATAAATAGGTTTAGTTTTATTATAGCGCTTTTATTTTTCTGAGGTAATAAATTTTTTGGGATAATGCCCTAACCTTGTTGATTAATTTTTTACTTTGATTATTCCATTTTTCAGAATATTCAGCGAATATTTTATTCCCTGTAAGAATAAAAAGAACTTTTAATTGCTCCACATGAAGGCAATGATAAGTAAAAGATGCGGGATTTTTGAGGGGATATTCATAAATATCATATCTAGACCAATAACCGAGGTCATAGAATTTAAGTAGTTTTAAAACGGCATTTATACCTTCATCAAAAAGAGCTTGAGCTTCATGAGAGTCATTAGTCAACCATAAATCATATAAACCGAACAAAGAGAAAATATAACCATTTAATACGCCGGTAATTTTAGGAGCCGGGAATTCCTCATATACAGGAATCGAATTAAAATCACTCAGCACTCCCCCGTCAGCAACTTTAATTTTAAAAGGTTTAATAGCGGCTTCAGCCGTTTCCAAATATAATTTTTCTGATGTTAAAGAATATGCTCTTATAAGAACCGAGATTGCTTCTCCCTGAGCCATAGCAGAGCACCAGTTAGGAGGAATATTATATCTCTTATCCGGATAATTGAAAAACCAAACGACGCCTTTATTATTTTCTAATTTATTTTCAACCAGCCAATTTGCCTGAATTAAAAATTTAATTTTATAGTTTATATTAGTAAAATCCGAATCAATCAATAGGTCGTACAGACCTAATGCATATTGGCATATTGCAATTGGATGATAGGTTTGCGGAATTTCATCAAGAAGCTTGAATAAGGGGACCCCGTTTTTATCCAGCTCCTGCGCATAATTAGCTTTGCTTGAAAAATCAAGGAAATATTTCCCAGGTTTATCAGGAGGAACTTGAATATTGCAGGGAGTAATCGTATGCCAATAATTTGCCGCATCAGGAATAAAGTATATTTTCCCTTTATCCCATAAATTTAAAAATTTAGTGAAACTCATAAGTATTAAAATAAACTATATATATTAATTTTTTATAATATTGGGATTTCTGCTTAGATATGATAAAATGATAAATATAAGCCAAAATGGTAAATCTCGGGTAATCCAGCCGTTTGTAAATATTCCTGTTGATTCAAAAATTGACCGTGCAAAAAGTCCCAAACCAGCAGCAGTTAATACTACAGCGAGAATATAATTATTGCCATCAGTATTGAAAGTTTTTTTAATAACAGAAAATCCGGTTTTTAGAAAGCTGTAAATAATGAGAATAGCTATAGACAATCCAGCTAGCCCTAATTCAGAAGCTTGCATTAAAAGAAAATTATGCGCAGGTGCAGCTGCAATTTGCTGCAGGACATAAATTTGTTGCTCTGTCCAACTGCCTAATGGGACGGGCAGATATGTATACATATAATTTCTAAACATTCCGGGACCGATACCAAGAAGCGGATGATTGATAAACATTTTCCAAGCCATTTCCCAAAGAGGATACCTTGTATTTTCTAAAATTCTATTTGATCTAAAATAATTATCGACCAGCATATTAAACTGCGGAAACAGAAAGACAATTAGTGATATTGCTGCTAAAGATATTAAGATCTTTTTAAAGACATCTTTTTTCAAATAATAAAGCGAAACGGCAAAACTAATAAACCAAGCAATAATAGATGCTCTTGCATTAGTTAATAAAAGCGCTATAAGCTGGAGTAAAAAAAAAGAATATAAAGAATACCTTAAATTTTTATTATTTTCACCTGAATTCAGTAAAATATAAGCAGTAGTAACAGCAAGAGTAACGGTTAGGAATCCGCCTACTGCCGTAGAGTTAGTAAAGTAACCGCCGATAGTAACAAATCCTGAGGTTTCTAAAAGGTATTGAAGTTTATCAGACCGAATAAATTCAATTATCAGAGATAATGATACCACTAAACCGGCAAAAAGAATTGAGTTCAGATATTTATAGATATCTTTATTTTGTTTTAAGAATGAAAAAAGGAAATACATAATTACCGCAAAGATTATTGTTCTTGCAACTTCAATAAATCCGGTATATATATTTTTAGAAAAGATTGAAGATAAGATCATAGCAGAAAAGATTAAAATAAAGATTAATAAAATATTTTTAGGTATAACC
>JAJXTM010000201.1 GCA_021783875.1 Bacteroidota bacterium | reverse complement strand
TACAGATTTCTTTCAACCATATTCGCCGAGTAATTTTGCAAGCGGTATGAAACAACAGAAGATTACACGTGTACATGATCTTAATTGGAGATATACTCACGGTATTGATGCAGAAGGTAAAACTTCGGAATGTCAGTCCTGTCATCAAATTAATACTTTCTGTGCTAGCTGCCATCAATCAAAAGAAGGTGATTTTTCGATCGGAGGGATTGAACCGGCTTCCCATTTAGAACCGAATTTTATGATCATTGGAGTTGGTTCCGGCGGAGGTCTGCATGCAACCTTAGCAAGAAGAGACATTGAAACTTGTGCGTCCTGCCATGATGTTCAAGGTGGTGATCCGGTTTGTATAAAATGTCATACTGACCCCGATGGAGTTCAGGGAACTAATCCGAAAACACATCCCGCAAATTATATGCACAATGTCCACGGCGATTGGCATACAAGCCAAGGTTCAATCTGCTTTAATTGCCATACTGGCTCTTCCCCTTCTTCTCCTGCCGGTGTTGGTTTCTGCGGATACTGTCATGGTGCTAACGGAGGACATTGATAAAATGGAAAATAAAATGAGATTCTCTTTAATAAATATAATATTAGCCCTAATAACAGTTTTCGTTTTATTCGGATGCAGTGATCTGAAAAATAATATACCTACAACTCCGCAATTAAATGTTCACCAGCCGGGATTTACATCTCCTTCATCGCCTAATTTTCACGGAAATGTTATTAAGGCGAATAATTATGATATGAGACAATGCCGACAATGTCATGCTTCTGATTATTCCGGAGGAACAACCGGACAAAGTTGCAAATCATGTCATGTTCAGCCAAATGGACCTGAAGCTTGCAATACTTGTCACGGAAATTTTTCGGACACAACTGGAACTTTTATAGCTCCTCCGCGTGATTTGAATGGAGATACTTCCACAACTATTGCTGGTGTAGGAGCGCATTTTAATCATCTTTACGGGGATTCACTTTCCAGTAATGTGCAATGCGCTGAATGCCATACTGTTCCGCAAAGTGTTTATTCTCCGGGTCACATTAATCCTGGACTGCCGGCTCAGGTAAATATGAAAGACATAGCTACGACTAATATAGCTTCAAATGCAGCATACGATTATAAGAGCATGACATGTTCAAATACTTATTGTCATGGAAATTTTTCTTACTCGATATCTAATGCCCAGCCGGGAGATCAATTTGCTTTTATCGACAGTGTAATGGTTGGAAATAATAAAACAGTAACATGGAATAAAGTTGACGGTAGTCAAGCCGCATGCGGCTCTTGTCACGACTTACCGCCTAAAGGGCATATCGGTTATCAGCAATTTCCTTTAAGTTCATGCGTCTCATGTCATTGGACTGTGGTCGATGCACAAGGCAATATAATTAATAAGGCTAAACATATAAACGGGAATGTAAATGTAAGGTCCAATTAGAAATAACTGTTAATTCGATAAAAAGCCGTCTAATTTGACGGCTTTTTTATTTTAATGAAATCAAAATCCTATTTCTTTTCTTCAGATTTATCTGTAGAAATTCCAAAAGGAAAATATGCCGGACAGACACGCATAAATGCAGTTCCGATAGGTAATATTGCAATTAATCCCCACCACGACTGATAAACAATTCCTAATAAAGCTATTACAATCCCCAGAATAAACCTAAATATTCTATCACTATTGCCAACATTTTTTTTCATAGTAACTTTCCTTATTTAATTGTTATAAAATATCTAATATAATTTATGAAGTTTGATTCAAATTAACAAAAAAAGATTCGATTCGGTCAAAAACGACTATATTAATTAAATATTTAACATTTAATTCATAACATTCATTTCATATTTACATTACGACTACTTATTTTAAATAATTCGATTAATTATTAAAATATATTGAGGGTTAATTTATGTATGCATTGAAAGTTCAAAATGTTACGAAAACTTTCGGCAATCTTAGAGCTGTTGATGATGTTTCTTTTTCTATCCCTGAAGGATCAATTTTTGGTTTAATAGGGAGAAATGGAGCCGGCAAGACAACAACAATAAGAATGATGATGAATATATATCTTCCGGATAGCGGAGAGATTGTGCTTCAAGGATCTAAAATCGGTCAGGAATTTAAAGATATGGTCGGTTACCTTCCTGAAGAAAGAGGGTTATATAGAAAAATGAAAGTTCTTGAAACTTTGCTTTTTTTTTCGGAATTAAAAGGTAAAAAAGGCAAAGGATTAGAAAAAAGAGCAAATGAACTACTAGAAAAATTTCAATTGATTGATAGAAGGAATTCAAAAGTAGAAGATTTATCAAAAGGGAATCAGCAAAAAATTCAATTTATTGCGACAATTCTACATGAACCTGAATTCATAATATTGGATGAACCTTTTTCCGGACTTGACCCAATTAATACAAATCTTTTAAAAGAAATTATTCTAGATCTGAAGAAACAAGGGAAGGTAATTATATTTTCAACTCATTTAATGGATTTTGCCGAAAAGATGTGCGATCATATTGCTATGATTGACAAAGGAAAAATAATTATGAACGGCTCCCTTCCGGAAATAAAATCAAAATATTCACAACGAAATGTCAGCATTAATTACTCAGGAGATATTTCTTTCCTCAAAGGAAATCCTATTATAGAAAAAATTGCTGATTATGGTAATTCAACCGGAATAAAAGTTAAAGAACCACAGGATGTTCAGCAGCTGCTGAAAATATTAGTTAATAATAATATCTCAATCTCAAAGTTTAATGCAAATGAAATTACTCTTCAAGAAATATTCATTGAGTTGGCTGGTGATGAAATAGTCACTAACACTTATTCAGAGGTAAAACATGTTTAATAGAAGAACCTTAACAATTATTAAAAGAGAACTACGAGAAAAAGTTCTTACACGCAGTTTTATTGTAATGACATTACTTGTACCGCTTCTTTTTGTAGGTTTAATTTTTATTCAGATTTATTTAATTAGCTATGATAGTAATACAACTGCATCTTTAAAAATTATATCCGAAACAAATATATTAACGCAATCAATGCAAAAACAATTTAGCCAATTTCCTCCTGTAGAATCAAACCACTATAAGATTTCTTACTTAACTATGAGTAAAAAAGATTTTGACTTAAAGCTTCCCTCTATGAAAAAAGATTTGTTAAGTGAAAAACTTACAGGCATTGTCTTTGTTCCTAAATCTGTGGATTCGGTGAAATTATTAGATTATTATTCTAAAAATCCAAATAACAATTCACTTTTTGATAAAATTAAAAGTCCTATTAATAAAGCATTAATAGATGTTCATTTTGAAGGTAAGAAACTTTCCAATAAAGAAATTTCTTATGCATCAGAAAATGTTAATTTTAGCGGTTACCGAATGACAGAAGGCAAACACATCAAGGCTGAAGGAGAGGGTAATCAAGCACTTTCATTTATCTTTTCATTTTTACTTTACCTTAGTCTTTTATTTTCCGGAACTATCATAATGCGTTCTGTTATTCAGGAAAAGAATAATAAAATTGTTGAAGTTCTTCTTTCTTCTCTAGACAGCAAAGAACTAATGTCTGGGAAAATTATCGGTTCAGCAATTACGGCTTTAGCCCAAATGGCAATTTGGTTACTTCCTTTGATGCTAATAATATCAACTTCATGGATTGCACTACCGCCTAATTTCGCTCTTGATGTTACGCTATTTCAAATATTCTATGTTTTAATGAATTTCTTTATCGGACTAATAACATTTCTGGGTTTGTTTGCTATGGTTGGATCTATTTTTGATAATGATCAGGATGCCCAATCAAGCATTTGGCCACTAATGTTGTTAATAATAATTCCTTTATATATCGGTATTTCTATGCAGAATAATCCTGAGGGAATGATCGGGAAAGTAGCTTCAATGTTTCCCTTTGCATCAATTATGGTTATGCCAGCAAGAATGGCTCTGGTTGATGTCCCAATATGGCAGTTTATAGTCGCCATTGCAGTAAATCTTGGAACAATGTTTTTGGTATTTCCTTTTGCAGGAAAAATTTACCGCATCGGGATTTTAAGATCTGGTAAAAAACCTTCATGGAACGAAGTTATTAAATGGCTTAAATATAAATATTAATATTTTATTCGTTTATCATGATTGAACTTTTTTTTCGAATTAACGAAAACGGAAGTAGTGTTAAAACGGAAATACTTGCGGGAATTACTTCTTTCCTAGCCGGAATGTATATTATCATTATTAATCCGGCTATAATCAGTAAAACAGGAATGCCTTATAATGGAGTGCTTACTGCTACTGTAATTGTATCTGGGTTTAGTACAATAATGATGGGAATTTATGCTAATAACCCCATTTTAGTTGCCCCCGGAATGGGAATTAATGCGTTCTTTACATTTTCGGTGGTCTTGGGAATGGGTGTAAAGTGGGAAACTGCTTTAGGATCAGTATTTTGGGCTGGAATTGTTTTTCTTATTCTATCCATTTTTAATATTAGGACATATATTGTAAAGGCAATCCCTAAACAAATTCGCTATGCCGTATCTGCGGGTATAGGTCTATTTATTGCTCTTATTGGTCTGGTTGATGCTCATTTTATAGTCGGAGATCAGGCTACTTTACTTAAAATAGGAAAAATGGATTATATTACAATTACATTTATAGTTGGTCTAATTGTAACTTCTTTTTTTGTTATTAAAAATGTCAAGGGAGGATTAATATTAGGAATAATTTTTACCACTGTTATTTCTTTGCCTATAGGGAGAATTTATGGAGATGCATCCTCTATTAATTTCGGTATACCTGCTTTAGTTACGTGGAAAGGATTGTTTTCAAGCCCTGATTTTAGTCTTTTATTTAAAATGGATTTAATTGGGTCACTAAAATTTGCAATATTTCCTGTTACATTTGCATTTTTATTTACTGATATGTTTGATAGCTTATCAACATTTGTCGGAGTTGCAGAAGCTGGCAACTTGCTCGATATGTATGGCGAACCAAGAAATATCAAACAGTCCTTAATTGTTGATGCAATATCTACTACTATATCCGGAATATTTGGTACAAGTTCTG
>JAJXTM010000200.1 GCA_021783875.1 Bacteroidota bacterium | reverse complement strand
GCAAAATGCAAATAATGTTTTGGTCGCATTTTCCAATTATAGTGTTCTTAGTATTTTTGCTACAACAGACGGGGGTGTGACATGGTCTGCAGTATCAGGAAATCTTGAACAAAATCCTGACGGAAGCGGAAACGGTCCTTCTGTTCGTGTTGTAAAAATTTTGAATTTAAGTGGGAATATAATTTATTATGCAGGTACTAGCACGGGACTTTATGCCACAACCTCCTTAAACGGAATGTCAACTACTTGGGTACAGCAAGGCACTAACAATATTGGTATGATTGATGCGGAAACTATTGATATAAGAAATTTAGACGGAACCGTTGTAGTCGGTACATTTGGAAATGGTGTTTACAGTACTCAATATTCAACCACTGCAATAAAGGAAAAAAACACTATGCCGATTGCATATTCTCTTCAACAGAATTATCCGAATCCGTTTAACCCCACGACAATAATAAAATATTCTATAGCAAATGCGAGTCCGGTTACTTTAAAGGTTTTTGATATACTCGGCAGGGAGGTACAGACTCTCGTTAATGAACAGCAAGCCGCAGGAAATTATTCTGTAAGTTTTAATGCCGGCAATCTTTCAAGCGGTGTATATTTTTACAGGATTCAATCGGGTAATTTTATTCAAACTAAAAAATTAATTTTAATAAAATAATATTAACTTAAAAAATTATCTATTGCTGGCTGCACATATTCTCAACATCGGATACAGTTTTTGGAATTGGTTTACCCAGAACACTGTGTCCGTTGTTTTGAACTACAATATCATCTTCGATCCTAATTCCTCCGAATCCGATATAGTTTTTAAGTTTATTATAATTAATAAATTGTGTGAATTTCTTTTCTGACTCCCATTTATTGATTAATTCAGGGATAAAATAAATACCCGGTTCAATAGTAACCACATATCCCGGCTTGAGAGATTTTGCCAGACGCAAATAACTCAAACCGAATTGTGTGCTCCTTTCGGAATTATTATCGTATCCTACATATACCTCTCCGAGGTTTTCCATATCGTGCACATCCAATCCAAGCATGTGACCAAGTCCGTGAGGGAAGAACAAAGCATGAGCACCCGCGTTGACTGCTTCATTAACGTTTCCTTTCATCAATCCCAAGTCGTTTAATCCGCTTGCAATTACCTTAGCTGCTTTTAAATGAACATTTCTAAAATTAATACCTGGATTCATGGAATTAATAGCTGTCATTTGTGCTTTTAATACTATTTGATAGATTTCTTTTTGCTTAAGTGAAAATTTTCCGGTGACAGGGAAAGTCCTGGTAATATCACTGGCGTAATGCATAAAGGATGAAACGCCTGAATCATGAACAATTAATTCCCCATCTTTCAATATATTTTTATAATGATGGTTGTGCAAAGTCTCTCCGTGTACGGAAAATATTGAAGGGAAAGAGGCACCATTGCCAAGCGAATCTGCTATACCGGAAAGTATTCCATAAACTTCTCTTTCAATTAGTCCGGGACGGGAAATTCTCATTGCTTTGGTATGAACTTCGTAAGATACCTTAATTGCTTTTTCAATTTCGTTTAATTCTTCCTTTGATTTTATGGAGCGGAGCGCAGCAACAGCTTTTGTTAGTTCTATGGATGTGTACTGATTAACGGCAGAAGATTTTATTCCTAATAGTCTTTCTATTTTTTGTAAATTATCTGGACGGTATTGAGGTATAAAATGAATTTTTCTTCTTTGAGAAGTCACTTTACTTAAGTAAGAAACCAATTCATTTAAGCTGCCGGTTTTATTAATTCCCGCGCTTTTGCTTTGTTCGGCAATTGTTTTTTGAGGACCCATCCAGACAATATCCTCAAGACTGACATCATCTCCAAAAATAAATTCTTTGTTTTCATCAATATCTATAATGCCTGTTAGCCCCGGCATATCGAGACCAAAGAAATATAGGAAAGAACTATCTTGTCTGTAAGGGTAAGTATTGTCAGTGTAATTCATAGGACTTTCGTCGTTTCCTAAAAAGAGTATGACTCCTGAAGCAACATCTTTACTCAATGCATTTCTTCGACTAATATAAATCTTGGGATTAAACATTATTACTCCATAAAATTCTTTAAATTATGATTAAAATTAGTATCATTATTGGTTATTGGCAACATCCATTGCCGGTATATAATGATAAATTGCTTGTATGATATAATTAAGAAATTTATAATTGAAGTGGAAGGGAAAAAGTAAATGTACTTCCTATACCTACTTGGCTTTCAACCCAAATTTGGCCGCCTACTTTTTCAGCGAAATCTTTGCATAATATAAGTCCTAAACCGGTTCCGTGCTCATGATTGGTCCCGTCAGTAGAATAATGGTCATCGATCTTAAATAATTTTTGCATTGCTTCTTCCGGAATACCCACACCAGTATCAGTCACGGATATTTCAATAAAATTTTCTTTTTCATCAGCGTAAATTTTAATGGACCCATTTTCTTTTGTGAATTTAATGCTGTTTGAAACCAAATTATGAATAATCATTTTAATCACTTGTTTGTCTGTGAGTATTTTTAGATCTTCCTCTATAATATTTTCCAAATTAATCTTTTTTTGATTTGCGAGTAATATCAATGGATCAATTGCATTATTGACTTCCTTGTCTAAAGCGATAACTTCATAATTCAATTTAAAATTGCCTGTTTGCAATCGTGCCCATTCAAGCATATCACTCAATAATTCAAATTGTTTTGATAGGGAAGTTCTAATCAAATTAAAATAATATTTTAATTCTTCCTTAGATAATGTATCAAAATCACTAACAATAACTTCTGCCATCCCAAGCATACCTTGAAACGGACTTCGCAGATCATGAGCGATTATTGAGAAGAATTTATCTTTGGTTGCATTTGATATTTTAAGATCTTCGGAATATTTACTCAGCTGTTTTTCTGTTCGGATTTGCTCGATCTCAGCAAGCTTGCGTTCAGTTATATCGCGCGTAATAGCAATAATACCCTTAGGTTTACCTTCTAAGTCATGCAAGGCAGAGCAGCTAAATTCTGAATAAAACCAAGACCCATTTTTCCTGAGAAGTTTGAATTCTAAATTTCGTACTAAACCATACTGTAATACTTGTTGAATCATTTGCACTACACTCTGATGATCCTCTTGCAAAAAGAATTCAAGCGCATTTTTTCCCTGCATCTCATCTTCAGATTCATATCCAAATATATTCACGGCAGCCGGATTCATCATAAGAATATTAGCTTTATCATCAAATAAACCAATAGAATCCGGAGAAGTCTTTATAATTGATAACAATTTCTCTTCACTATTAAGAAGAGCAGATTCGGCAGCTTTCTGTTTTGTGATATCTAATATAATGGTATACACTTTTTCAACGATACCATTTTTATTTGCAAGCGGGACAATATAGCTTGAGAGAAAAGATTCTTTTTTCCATTTTGAATCGTATAGTATGTCAATAAATACTGTTTTATTTTCATTAACACACTCCCGGAATTTATCGGAATATCCATTATTCACTAACGGAGGAAAAGTTAATAGGTTAATATTTTTAGTTGCTTCTAATGAAGGAGAACCTAATATACTTAGCAAAGCTTTATTTCCGTCAATGATAGTGCCGTCTGGCTTAGCTATATATATTCCTAACGGTGAATTTTCAAATAAAAGCCGGAAGTTCTTTTCTTTTTCAATTAGTTCTTCTTCATCAAGTCTTCGTTTAGTAATATCCCTGTAACTCCATACTCTGCCGATCGGTTTCCCGTCAAGTAATTGCGGACGAGAATATCTTTCAAAAAATCTTCCGTCCTTAAATTCAAGCACATCAAAACTTTCCTCTTCGGGGTGCGATCTTATCTTATCGGCTTTTAAAAGGAACTTTTTGGGATTAATTATTTGATTTAGAATATTATCATAAGTTAATTTATCAATAGGTTTTGCAAGTGTAATATTCGGAATGCGCCATATATCAGTAAATTTTTTGTTGAAATCGGTAATTCTGCCGGAATTATCAACAACAATTATTCCATCAGCAGTGGATTCTAATGTCGCTCTAAGCAATGAATAGTTTTGTATCCTTCTTTGCTCAATTTGATTTTGTTTAGTAATGTCTTTTATAACAATTAGGATTGCAGGTTTGTCTTTGTAGTTAATGGAGCTTGCAGAAACTTCTGCATTGATAATATCTCCGCTAATTTGCAGGAAATCTTCTTCAATAAAAGGAACTTGGTTCCCGTCATCAATTAAACTTTGAATCCTGCTTTCGGCGTAATCTTTAAAATCAGAATGAATGCGGTCCAATAATAATGTCCCGATAAGTTCATTTTCTTGTTTTGCCCCGAATAGTTTAATAGCTTCTTTATTAACAATAGCAATTTTATGATCCTGAAGAACTATAATGGGTATTGGAATAGAATCAATTATTTCCCTATTCATTCATTTATTCTAAGATATATTATTTTTAGATTGGATAATAATACTAATAAATTCTCATTATAATTTAGAAAATTGATTATTAAACTGCAATAAAAAATATTATTAATTTTCTTTACAAATTGTCTCAAATTTTATAATAATCAAAACACAAATCACCAAAATATTTCTTGATAGATTCTTAGAAGCTGAATTGGAACAGTTTCAAATTATTCTATCTTCAATTAGGTTTAATTGACCCTTTTAAAATAAAAAATCCGCTTAACAAAGATTATGCTAAGCGGATGGTTATATCTGTTTCTATAAGTTATTATAATTTAAAAGTTAAGAACCTTTCTCTAGGAGTCATTGAAATACCGCATCGCTTTGGAGCCTGTGAATCATATGTGTTCCCGCATGTTGGGCAAACCATGTATAATCCTGATAATTCATTCTCTTTTCCAGAATTAAATTTATCAAGAGCATTTTCATACATTGCTTTATGTTTCTTTTCAGTTTGAAAAGCATAATTAAAGGAGATCATAGCAATATTTACACCTTCATCATTTGCTGCTTTAATAAAATCCGGATACATTGTAGCTACTTCATATGATTCTCCTTTAATTGCATCTTCCAAATTTTCTTTGGTTGATCTTACTTCAAACTTCGGCGTAACCTTATCCATTTTTTCTCCAAGCTGATCTAAAACAGCCCGGTGATTGTTCGCATGTATATTTTCTGATTTCGAA
>JAJXTM010000199.1 GCA_021783875.1 Bacteroidota bacterium | reverse complement strand
TTCGATTATATATGCGCATAAAATTAAAAAAAGGATACCAAAAGCGATAAGATGAAGAACGTCTACGGCGAAGAATATCTGCCATTGTTCTTTTGTGATATTTGAGAAATCAATAAGCGTAGGAGTAGGATACCGCAAAAGATATCCTAAGAAAAGCAAAAGAAAAAATCTTTTAATTCCTTTTTTAACACGAGGGTTAGTTGCAAAAGGTTCATCTACAAGTTTGAATAGATAGATAAACACAGTACCGGAAGTAAACATAAAGATTGGAGCGGTCATACCTCTCATAAAAAACCAAAGAGCAAAAACCGGGGAATTCATATCCCGGTAATTATTAGATAGAAGCGCATCAACTGTATGACCTTGAACCATTTGCAAAACAGCAAATGCTCTCATTAGATCTATAAAAATAATTCTATTTTTTTTAGGACTCTGCGTCATAAAATTCATTAATTTCAAAAATTAGTAGGTAAAAATATAAAATACGAGCATATTATTAAACAATTTTAGGTGACTTTTAGTTTAATAGGGAAAAATTTTCACCGGGAAATTGTTATTATTAACTTTTGAAAGATTAATTCTATCAACCGCCGGTAGCAAAGCCCGGATACAAAGTCATACCGCCATCTATAAATATGCTAGTGCCTGTAATATAATCCGCATGATCGGATGCCAGCCATACTGCAGCTCTACCTATATCTTCTACTTCTCCTATTCTACCATAAGGAACAAGTTCCATTAATTTATTATAGGATTCAGGCGTATCCCATGCAGATTTATTAATTGGAGTTCTGATAGCACCTGGGCAGATGCTGTTTACACGGATTCTATATGGAGCTACTTCCTGGGCAATGCTTTTCATAAGCATCATAATACCGCCTTTAGAGGAAGCATAATTGACATGCCCTGCCCATGGAATAACTTCATGAACTGAGCTTATATGTATAATTTTACCGGCAGCGCATGAGATTTCTTTTTTTACCCCGCGTTTTTTAAATTCTTTAATAGCTTCTCTTGCACATAAGAATTGGCCGGTAAGGTTCACGTTTAAAACCTTATTCCATTTATCTATTTGCATTTGGTCAAATGGAGAATCCTGCTGCAATCCGGCATTATTAATAAGGATATCGATTGTACCGAATTGTTTATACATTTCCTCAAACATTGCAATAACTTCATTTTCCTGACTAACATCGGCTTTAATTGCAACCGCTTTTACACCATATTTTATAATTTTGCTAACTACAGCATTCGCTTCATCCGGATTAGTAACATAATTTACTGCAACATCGCAGCCTGCTTTTGCAAGTTCGATTGCTATTCCCTCGCCTATACCGGAATTAGCTCCAGTTACCAAAGCTTTTTGACCTGCTAAAATTTTAATTGTATCCGGTTGAGGCATTACAACATCAGGTAATATTTCTTTCGTTTGTTCCATTATTTTCACCAATAATTAGTTAATAAATTAATTTCTTGTTTGCAGCAACTTTGCAATCAAACCTGTCCAGCCGGTCTGATGTGATGCACCTAACCCTATCCCATTATCGCCGTTAAAGTATTCATTAAATATTATATAATCTTTAAAGTTAGGGTCGGTTTGAAATTTTTTATTGCTGCCAAAAACAGGCCGATATCCGTCCTTATTTTTTAAAAATATTTTTTTTAACCTTTCGGTAAGTTCAATTGCAATTTCTTTAAGAGTAAAGAACTTATTCGAACCAGTAGGATATTCAACTTTAAAATCATCGCCATAATAGTGATGGAACCTTTGAAGAGACTCAATAATTAGGAAATTTGCCGGAAACCAAATTGGACCTCTCCAATTTGAGTTTCCACCAAACATTCCGGTTTTTGATTCTGCTGGTTCATAATCAACAGAGAATACCTCACCATTCATTACAAATTTATAAGGATTATTTTCATGATATTTAGATAAAGCGCGAATACCAAAATCAGATAGGAACTCTGTTTCATCGAGCATTCTTTTCAGAATTTTCTTAAGCCTGTGACCGCGAAGTAATGAGAATAATCTGGTTTCTTTCATTCCGGCATCCTGCCATCTTGAAACAAGATTAGCAAGATCGGGGCGGTAATTAAGGAACCAATCAAGCCGTTTCGAAAATTCCGGACAGGAATTCATAATTTCGGGTTCGAGTACTTCAACTGCAAATAAAGGAATCAGCCCAACCATCGAGCGTACTTTAAGTCTTAAATTATTATCATCCGAAGTGTGAAGGACATCATAAAAGAATTCATCTTCATTGTCCCAAAGGTCAATTCCTTCTCCAGCTATATCAGTCATCGCAGCTGCGATATATAAGAAATGCTCTAAAAATTTAGTAGCAACATCCTGATAAACCGGATTTGATTTAGAAAGCTCTAATGAAATCCTTAAAAGATTAAGAGAGTACATTGCCATCCAGCTAGTAGCATCTGCTTCTTCGATATGACCGCCACCTGGAAATTTAGCGCTTCTGTCGAATACTCCGATATTATCTAGCCCAAGAAATCCTCCCTGAAAAATATTCCTGTTGTCTTCATCTTTTCTATTAATCCACCAAGTAAAGTTTAAAAGAAGCTTATGGAAAACTGATTCTAAAAATGGGATATCGCCGATATCGTTATTTCTTTTCTTATCAATTTTATATACACGCCATGTTGCCCAGGCATGGACAGGAGGGTTTACGTCAGAAAAATTCCATTCGTATGCGGGTAATTGTCCATTCGGGTGCATATACCATTCACGAGTAAGCAATTTTAATTGATGCTTTGCATATTGCGGATCAATAAGTGAAATCGGGATACAATGAAATGCTAAATCCCAAGAAGCATACCACGGGTATTCCCATTTATCAGGCATAGAAATTATATCAGCATTATTCAAATGTGTCCATTCTTTATTCCTTCCCGAAAACCTTTCATGAGGAGGCGATGGCATGGAAGGATCTCCTATAAGCCACTCCCGAACATCATAATAATAAAATTGCTTTGACCATAGCATTCCAGCAAGAGCCTGGCGCTGAATATTTCTTTCATCCTCATTTGTTATTTTTTCTTCAAGCTCATTATAAAATTCATCTGATTCATTTAATCTATGTTTAAAAATCGAATCAACTTCTTTAAGTGGATTAATAAAATCTATATTACTTTTAGCAGAGACAAGCCGAATAGTTATAATCTTTTTTGACAAAGGAGGAAAATTAATCTTATAATTTAAGGCAGCTTTTGTACCCGAATTAAAATTCACAGCTGACTTTTCTTCATTAACTATATAATTATTAATTCCGTCTTTGAAGAACCCTTTATTAAATATGTTATATAATCTCCCGGTATTAGTTTCATTATTGCAAAAAAGCACCTGGGGATTGTCGTTCGATAAGAGATAATAATCTCCCATAATTTTATGGGATAATTTTATTGCGTTATTATCAGATTTTTGAATTGATGGAATATCACTATTAGGCTGCCAATCCCATGTATTTCTGAACCAAACCTGCGGGATAACATTTAGGTCAGCCTCTTGATTTGAACGGTTAAAAATAGTTACTTTAATAAAAATATCTTCGGCATTGGCTTTGGCATATTCAAGAAAAATGTCAAAATATTTATCTTCATTAAAGACTCCAGTATCAATTAATTCATATTCAGGATCCAGTTTACCACGTTTATGGTTTTCTTCAATAAGCTTTCTATAAGGGAATTCCGATTGAGGATACTTGTAAAGCATTTTCATATAAGAGTGGGAAGGAATATTGTCGAGGTAGTAAAAATATTCTTTTACATCCTCACCGTGATTTCCCTGGTTTCCGGTTAGTCCGAAGTATCTTTCTTTTAAAATTGGATCGCGCTGATTCCAAAAGGAAAAAGATAAGCAAATAATCTGTTTATTATCGCTGATGCCGCCAATGCCGTCCTCGCCCCACCGGTAGGCTTTACTGCGGGCTAAATCATGTGACAAATAATTCCAAGCATCGCCGTCAGGAGAATAGTCTTCTCTGACAGTTCCCCATTGCCTTTCAGATAAATAAGGACCCCATTTGCGGTAAGAATAATTTCCATTTTTTATTTCCAGCAGCCTTGAATTTTCGGCAATCATTTTTTCTCCAAAAGAATATTTTAAATATCCTTAAAATGACACTAATTATTTGTTAGCTAAAGTACAATTGATTTAAGAGATGCAAAATTACTGGTTCCAGATTTCTTATGGATATTAAATTTAGCTATGGAGCTAAAGCACGGAAATTTCATATTCTGCAAATCATTTTCATATTTATTTTGGCAATAAATCACATATGGGTTCTATCATCCGCAGAAATGGAGAATCAAAAATTTTTTATATTAATAACTTTCCGTCAACCATAATTAACTTATCATCGAGAAGTACAGTTGGCTTTTTTACAACGCCGTCTATATGAATTGGGACATTAACGCTGCCTCCCATTATTATATTATTTCCGAATGCAATGTGTATAGTACCTAAGACTTTTTCATCTTCAAGAAGAACTCCGCTCAACTTTGCTTTATGATTAGTCCCTATTCCAAACTCGGCAATATTTCGGGCATTTTTTCCAAATTTATTCAACTTCGCATTAACTTTCGTAGCCAGCGTTCCTCCATAAATTTTAGCAGCAAATCCATTCCGGACTTTAACTTTAAGATTTCCATTTTTGATTATTCCGAATCCTGCAATAGAGCCGTCTATTACAAGGATACCGTTTGCCGAACCTTCAACCGGAGCTAAAAATGTTTCTCCAGTAGGCAGATTCCCACCCTCCCCTTTTTTATGGAATAATCCTGAGCTTGCTATTGCTTTTCTTCCTTGTATACTAAAAGATAAATTTGTCCCTGAAGGGGAAGTAATTTTAACATAGTTACTATTATCTAATATATTTTTTATTTTAAATGAAAGCCTTGAAATCTTTTTATAATCAGCATTTAGACCACGTATCATTACCTCTTTTGTAATACTGGGTAATGTTGCTATTCGAGCTCCTTTTGAAGCCCCTTCCCTTCTTGCATTTGTGTGAGTGAGTGATTTTGAAGTGGGGCAAAAAACTATATCAAACTCTTGCATTAACTTTGCGACTTCTACTGATGGTTCTTCACCATTTGTCGAAAGAGGTTTCATTTCTACTAATAATGAATTAAATCCCAAAGCAAC
>JAJXTM010000198.1 GCA_021783875.1 Bacteroidota bacterium | reverse complement strand
GCGCGTCGTTTTGCAACTTATAAACGGGCTACATTAATCTTTAGAGATATAGAAAGAATTGCGGATATTGTAAATAATAAACAGCATCCTGTCCAATTTATTATTGCAGGTAAAGCTCACCCTAAGGACGAAGAAGGCAAAAGGTTTATACAAGAAATTTTCCAAATTGCAAAAGAAGAAAGATTTCGACGTAAAATTGTATTTCTTGAAAACTATGATATGAATGTTGCTCATTATTTGGTTGAAGGATGCGATATATGGCTGAATAACCCCCGGCGTCCACTTGAAGCAAGCGGAACCTCTGGGATGAAAGTAATTGCAAACGGAGGCTTGAATTTTAGCGTATTAGATGGATGGTGGGATGAAGGCTTTGACCCTGAGTTGGGATGGAAAATTGGTAATGGGGAAGAATACTCGGATCCTGATTATCAGGACGAAGTTGAATCAAGAATTTTATATAATACTCTTGAATCTAGTATAGTCCCTCTTTTTTACTCTAGAGGAGAAGATAATCTACCAAGAAAATGGATTCAAAAAGTGAAAAATTCTATGAAACGACTAGGCCCTGTCTTTAATACTCATAGAATGGTTGAAGAATACTTCAATAAATATTATAAACCTGCTTTTGAAATAAGGAAGCAACTAGAATCTTCAAATTGGGAGATTTGTAAATCTCTTACATTATGGAAAGATAAAGTAAGAGAAAATTGGGATTCAATTAAAGTTATCAAGATTGAATCCAATGGAAATTCTAAAAATATTTATGTCGGTCAAAATTTTTCTGTTGATGCCGAAATTAGTCTTGGTGGTTTAAGTTATACTGATGTCGAAGTTCAAATTTATTATGGACATTCCGATGAAAAACAAAAAGGAAACTATTTTGTTTCAAATATGACTACTTCAGAACGAAGGAAAACTGAGAATGGTACTTATAACTATTCTGGTAATATAATTTGTAAGGAAAGCGGACATCAAAGCTATACAATAAGAATTTTACCTAAGCATGAAATGTTGATCCATCCCTTTGAATTAGATCTTATTTATTGGGCGAGTTAAGTTTTTTGTTTATTATTTTATTCATTTTATAAAATGCTACTAGAAACATTAGACATTAAAAAGAATGATGTTGTAATATTTTCACAAAACATTTTTGATCTGGAAAAGAATTTCAAAATTATTTATAAAGATGACCCTTCAAATGAAATTAAACCAATCAGTTATAATGAGGTTTGCAAATTTATAAGCGAATTCACTCCAAAAAATTTAATAATTTATCGCTTGTTGACAAATATAAAGGATTTTGAAATATATCTTCCTAAATATGGCTATATCCTGAAAATAAATATGAATCCTGAACTAGTATATTTTGATCCGGTATTTGCTATAAGAGAATTGCAAGAATATAATGAAACTTTAAATTATTACAATATTAGATTTAGAATTCAGCAGGTCGGACTTACTACTTTAAATAGATCAGAAACTAGTGCGAATTATGCTGAGATATATAGCATTGATTTGGAATCATCAGAAGCTT
The DNA here is from genome assembly GCA_021783875.1 of Bacteroidota bacterium. GTDB lineage: Bacteria > Bacteroidota > Ignavibacteria > Ignavibacteriales > Ignavibacteriaceae > FEN-1297. Next base: position 3,634 of record JAJXTM010000198.1, on the reverse strand, counting down.
TAAATCAAAATGATAAAGTTTTTGTCGATGCTTTATTTGTGAATGATAATATTCAGAGTATAACTAAATTAAAAGAATCTATTCAAATGAAACCATCAGCCGCTAAATTAATTTCTTCAACCGAAAAAAGCTTTGCAAAAAAAATACCTAAATTGAATTCTAAACCGGCAATCAAAGAAAATAAAATTATTCCTTCATTAAAGACAAAAAAGAAAAATGATTCTAGTATAAAGGATTCTTTTAAAGATAACATTATAATTACGGAGGATTTAGATTTCGATTATAAAAAAATGCGAAAGATTACATTAAGTCTGTCTGAGCCTTTGGTAAATAATAATGACGATTTTCTTGAATTATCAAATAAAAAATCAAAGCATAAAGTAAAAAATACTACTTCACAATTTAGTAAATTTTTGGAAAACTACAGGGACAGAAAACCCCATAGTACTAAAATTGATGAGACAAAGGAACATGGCATTATAAATATATTTAGATCTTCTATCTCCCTAAAAACAATAAAGGATAAAGAGAATCAACATTATGTGTTAAAGCTTGATAATAAAAAATCTCAATGATAATCCGTATCGGTAAGCGGCTCTTCTGCCTCTTCATCTGACCCAGTAAACATTGAACTCATAATATCTTTAAATTGTAAACCTTGCTCCAATCTAAATTTACTAATCAATGAAAATTCCGACATTCCAAACAAAGTAAATTCCATCAATAACAATATTGACTGCTGACTTGCATCAGGAAAAAATATTTTAACAAAGTCTTTTAATCCGGGAACTGAGTTCAGTATTTTTTCATAATCTCTATCACTTATACTATTGAAAAGATCGATTGAATTTCCTTTTGAAAACCATGAAACAATAGCATAATAAGGATTCTGTACCTGAGTTTTCTTAATTTTATCCGGAGTAGGAAAAAATGTTTGGAATAAATTCTTGATTGCTTTGCCGATTAAAATATTGGCTACTTTATAAGGCCCTTCCTGCTCACCTTCATAAACAAGTTCAATTTTCCCTGTAATTGAGGGAATAACTCCATAAATATCAGAGATTCTTAGGTTTGTGGATTTCTCATTATTAATGATCATTCTTCTTTCTGCTGAACTAATTAAATTTTCATAACCTGAAATTGTCAGGCGAGCAGATACTCCGCTTTTATGATCAATATATTCACTCTGTCGTGCTGCAAAAGCAATTTGTTCAATTAGATCATTCATAATAGGATCAACTTTTATTGAATCCCTTTGGGATAAAGTCAACTGAGATTCTTGAGCGGTAATTAATTTAGAAATATCCATTGATTTTGGATAGTGTGTCAATATTTGACTGTCAATACGATCTTTTAATGGTGTTACTATGCTTCCTCTATTTGTATAATCCTCAGGATTTGCTGTGAAGACAAATTGAATATCTAAGGGTAGCCTAACTTTAAAACCTCTTATTTGAATATCATTTTCCTGAAGTATATTAAATAATGCGACCTGTATTCTTGCTTGCAGGTCAGGAAGCTCATTGATAACAAATATCGATCTATGAGAACGGGGAATAAGACCAAAATGAATAACTCTCTCGTCTGAGTAGGGAAGCTTCAATGTTGCAGCCTTTATCGGATCAACATCTCCGATTAGATCTGCAACCGTCACATCAGGTGTCGCTAATTTCTCAGTATATCTTTCTGAACGGTGAATCCAATTAATTTTTGTAAGATCACCTTTATCTAATAGCAAATCCTTCGAATATTTTGAAAGCGGATTAAAGGGATCGTCATTTAGATCAGATCCATCTATCGCAGGAATATATTCGTCTAATAAATTTACAAGTAAGCGGGCAATTTTGGTTTTTGCTTGTCCTCGGAGCCCAAGTAAAATAATATTGTGTCTGGACAGGATTGCGGTTTGAATATCTGGAATTACGGTATCATCATATCCTAATATACCTTGAAACGGATTTATATTTTTCTGAAGTGAAAGGATAAGATTTTTCCTTAGTTCTTCTTTAATGGGTATGGATTTATAACCAGATTTTTTTAATTCTCCCAAATTTGTTAATTGACCTATATTCATATATTAAAACTCTCATTTCCCATAATAATTATTTTACTTTCCTTCTCCTATTTTTTATATAATCTTCAAATATAAAATCTCCTAGACCGGATAAACTACTATAAAATGCTCTTCCATTGTTAATTTTCGTAAATTCCCTGACAAATTGCTGAAGATAAGGATCCCGAGCTATCATAAAAGTAGTCACTGTTATTCCAGCTCTTCTGCATTTTGCGCCCTGATCTAAAGTTTTGTTTAATATCTTTCTATCTAAACCGTAAGCGTTTTTGTAATAATTTGCCCCTTCTTTCAAACAAGTAGGTTTTCCGTCTGTGATCATAAAGATCTGTTTGTTACTAGTTTTTCTTCTTCTTAATATATCCATTGCTAGCTCAATCCCTGCTACTGTATTTGTATGGTATGGACCAACTTGTAAATAAGGCAAATCTTTTATTTCAATCGGCCAGGCATCATTACCGAAAACAATAATATCTAATGTATCTTTCGGGTATTTTGTCGTAATTAATTCTGACAAAGCCATGGCAACTTTTTTTGCCGGAGTAATCCTATCTTCACCATATAATATCATAGAATGGGAAATGTCAATCATAAGCACTGTTGAAGTTATTGCTTTAAAGTCTTTCTCTTCGACTTCCAGATCATTTTCAGTTAGAATAAAATTATCCACGCCATGATTAATTTGGGAGTTTTTTATTGAATTGGTCATATCGATTTGTTCAAATGAATCACCAAATAAAAATTCACGTTTTTCTGAAGTTTGCTCATCTCCATTACCTGTAAATGAAGTTCTATGGTTACCCTGTGTAGATTTTTTTAATTTTCCGAAAATTTCCTCAAGTGATTTTCGCCTAATAGTTCGTTCGCTTTTGGTTGTAATTTGATATATTTTTTTTTCTTCGTCTTCTTTAATATAATTATTATCTTTTAAATCTTGTATAAAATTCCCTAATCCGTAAATATTGTCCGTTAGTTTGTACTGATTATCTAATTGGCTCATCCAATTAAGTGCTTCTGCAACCTCACCGGATGCAATGGTCAATAAATCCAAGAAAATATTTAATAAATCTTTAAATTTATTTAACCTTTGATCAGGTATGTAATTTGTGAATCTAGTACCTAACATAAAATTCTTTTAATAAAGCGTTCCTGCAATAATAGTGAAATTAATAGTTGAATTATTGCTCATTGAAAAAAATAAACTAATTTATTTTATATGAAAAACTAAAAAATATTTAATGTTTGTGAATTGTTTCTCAACACAGAGAGATGGCCATTAATAATATGGCATTGTTATCAGTGGTTTTTTATTTTATCGATCATGTCATGGATATATTTATTGCTTTTGTCTAATTTCAAAGCCTTATAGTAATAATATAATGAATTATTTTTTTGACCAGAGAAATAATAAGCATTCCCCATTCCGATAAAGCCTGATTTATCTTTAGGATCTTCACTAGCAAGAAAATTAAATACTTTTATTGCGTCCGAATATCTTTTTAATTCAATTAAATCATAACCAAGGTAATTGAATTCACTCTTCCCAACATTGTAATAGGCTAA
>JAJXTM010000197.1 GCA_021783875.1 Bacteroidota bacterium | reverse complement strand
TTGTTTTAGAATTTCTATCCTTTGTTCCCTTGTAGTAAAGTGAATGGGTTCCACCGATTTTATTTTGAATGGTTCAATTATGGTTTTCATATTTTATTCTTTTATTTATATTAATTAATAAGGCAACTTTTTGATTAGCTGCAGCAAAATTCCATTACAAAGTTCATTAAAAAAAAAATGCAAAACAATTAGCACAGGATAGTATATGTCTATAGTAAAAAGATAGCGATTAGTGAAAATATTTCAATTTATGAGTTGGTTATTATTTACTAAATGAAAGATATTAATTAGATTTTTAATTACAGATATTTCCCATATTCAATAAGCAAAAATTAAATAGATTTTCAGTAACGAGAAGTTAAATTGAAATTTGCAACAACAATAATTTTTAATTACTCAGAACCTCAAATAATTATTTCATTTGTAAAAATGTCATTTTTTATAATTGTTTGCATGCTTTTGGCATAGTTTTGTATAACCTCTTCCAGTAATGTAAGAAGAATTATTTATGACAACCTCAAATAATGGATAAGGGGTTTTATGGCAAAGCAAAACAGGCGTGATTTTATAAAGACAACAGCTGTTCTGGGGACAGCATTAACAACTTTTTCTACTAAATCAGCAAAAGCAGGACCTAAGAACATATTATCAGAAGACAGAAACGGGGTTTTGGTAGATACAACGGTATGCATTGGATGCAGAAATTGTGAATTTGCCTGCAAAACGGCACATAAAATGCCAACACAATCTCAAGATAAATACACAGATAGATCTGTTTTTAAAAATATGCGTCGCCCTGACGAAACAGCGTTAACTGTTGTAAACGAATACGCTAACCCTCAAAATTCAGAAATACCGACTGATGTAAAAGTCCAATGTATGCATTGTGACCATCCGGCATGTGTATCGGCATGTATTGTAGGGGCATTTTCAAAAAACTCTAACGGTGCAGTTACGTGGGATACAAATAAATGTATAGGATGCAGATATTGCATGGTAGCATGCCCATTTCAAGTACCGGCATTTCAATTTGACAAAGCACTTAACCCTCAGATAAAAAAATGTGATTTTTGCTTTGAAAGAACAAAAGTTGGAAAATTGCCGGCTTGTGTTGAAATATGTCCAGTTGAAGCTTTAACTTATGGTACACGTTCCGACCTAATCAAAATTGCCCGAGAAAGAATAAGAAGAAATCCTGATAAATATGTAAATCATATTTTCGGAGAATACGAAGTTGGAGGAACATCATGGTTATATCTTGCAAATCAAAACTTTTCAAATCTACAATTTCCTAAACTTGGTGATAAGCCTGCACCCGGAGTATCTGAATCTATTCAACATGGAATATTTGCATACTTTGTGCCTCCTGTGTCTTTATATGCAATTCTTGGAGGTTTAATGTGGATTACAAAAAGAAAAAATGAATCTGAAGAATAAGAGATACAAATGAAATCATACACAAAACCAGCACTTATAACAAAAAATTATTTTACTCCCGGAGTAATAATCTTAATTTTATTTGCTTTAAACGGTTTGTTCTGGCTTGCTGGTCGTTTTATTTATGGATTAGGAGCAGTAACAAATCTAAGCAATCAATATCCATGGGGATTATGGATTGGGATAGACGTAGCTGCCGGAGTAGCACTTGCAGCAGGAGGATTTACAACTGCAGCGCTGGGACACGTAATGCATAGAGAGTATTATCATGATGTTGTCAGACCTGCACTGCTAACTGCGATGCTGGGTTATACTTTTGTTGCAATCGGAGTATTTATAGATATCGGTCGTTGGTATTACATTTGGCATCCCTTGATATTTTGGAACGGAAGCTCTGCATTATTTGAAGTAGGAATTTGTGTAATGATTTATGTTACCGTTCTATACATTGAATTTCTCCCAACTGTTTGCGAAAGATTTATTGGTCATATGAATTTAAAAGGGATTTTAAAATTTTTAAATAATCCCATTGAAAAATTTTTAATTTTGTTAAGCAGGGGACTATCAAAAACAATGTTCATTTTCATAATTGCGGGAGTAGTTCTTTCAACTTTACATCAATCATCGCTCGGAACATTGATGATAATAGCAGGGCCTAAAATGCATCCATTGTGGCAAACACCGATATTACCACTTTTATTTTTATTATCAGCAATTTCAGTGGGTTTCCCAATGGTTATTTTTGAATCATTAATAGCTGCTAAGTCATTCGGATTAAAACCGGAAATGAAGGTGCTTTCACGACTTGGAACAATGGTAGCTCCTATACTAGGGGTTTATTTAGCATTCAAAATCGGAGATATGTTTATCAGGGAAACTTTTGTTTACCTTGCTTCTTTTAATGTTCAAAGTTTAATGTTTGTTATCGAAGTTTTATTCGGCGTCATTATTCCGTTAAGAATGTTTCTTTCAAAGGCAGTATTAAATTCTCCGTTGTGGTTATTTATTGCTTCATCACTGGTTATATTCGGAGTATTTATAAACAGATTAAATAATTTTGTTATTGCTTATAATCCTCCTTATAAATTTGAATCTTATATCCCATCAGTCGGTGAAATTTCAATAACTATAGGGTTTATTTCCTTACTCGTTCTTATTTATAGATTTATTGTAATGAACTTTCCGGTAATAAGTCAACCAGATAAGAATTATATTCCTTCTTCAAAATATACAATCCGGGGAATTGAAAAATGAAAAAGATCATTTTTATCATAGCTATTTTTTCTACAGCAATTTATAGCCAAAAGCAGATTAAAAAAAATCATCCAGTAACAAATCTGACATGTAAGACATGTCATTCATGCGAGGTGCCGACAAGAAAAGATCCTTGTTTAAAGCCCTGCCCAAGAGCTTCAATGGTTACAGTTTATGAACCCGCAGAAAAGACAAGAAATGTTGTTTCGTTGAATGAACTCTCTAAGAAATACAATCCTGTAATTTTCCAACACAGAATTCACGCTCAAATGTCAGAGATGTCCGGCGGATGCGCTACCTGTCACCATTACAATACGAGCGGTCCGATACAGCCCTGCAAGAACTGCCATTTAATTAACCGGAAAAGAGATGACATATCAAAACCAGATTTGGAGGCTGCATATCACAGACAGTGTATCAGCTGTCATCGTGAATGGAGCCATTCTAACAGTTGTCTATCATGTCATTCATTAAAAAATTCTCCTCAAATTCAATCCGAGGTTACTCTATCAAAAACTCTCGAGTCAAAGACACATCCGAAACTTGTCGAACCAAAGAAAATTATTTTCGCAACTAAATACAATGAAGGTAAATTAGTCACATTTTATCATGAAGAACATATCAACCTATTTGGGGCTAAATGTATAGATTGCCATCAGCAGCAAAATTGCTCAATGTGTCATGATAAAGATAAAATCAAAACATATACTCAGCAGAATGAAAACCTGCCGGTTAATATTCAAAGAAATAAAGCAGAGCATCATAAGCCATGTTTCTCTTGTCATCAAAAGGATAATTGCAATTTATGTCATAAACAGAAAGCAGCAGCTTCCTTTAATCATGAGACAAGAACCGGCTGGGCATTGAATAGTTTTCATGAAAAACTTTCCTGCGATAAATGTCATGGTACATCCTACAAATTCGAAAAGCTGGATAATAATTGTATTAGCTGTCATAAAGATTGGAAAGTAGGCACATTTAATCATCAGATAACTGGTTTGAAATTAGATGAAAACCATGCAGAAGTAGATTGCGGTGATTGTCATAAAGATAAGGCATTTTCAAAGCCGCCGATTTGTTCAAATTGTCATGACGACAAAAGTTTTCCAAAAGATAAACCCGGGAAATTAGTAAAATTATTAAAATGAAAACCGTAGTAAATAATATTGGATTTAAGTTAATACTTGTTGTTGGACTTACTGCTTTATTGATAATTGGCATCTTTTCATATTTTAATATCCGGTCGCATAGTACTAGCCTTCTAGCAGAAGTTGAACAAGGAGCTAACCAACTCAGTGAAACAATAATTCACAGTACCAGATATGATATGCTGCTTAATGAGCGCAACCGCATAGATAAAATTATCAATACAATCGGTGAGCAGCCAAGCATAAGAACCGTTCGGGTAATAAATAAGTCAGGTGCAATAATTTATTCCTCCCACAGCGCGGATCTAGGTAAAATGGTAGATAAAAATGAGGAAAGCTGTTATGCATGCCATGCTGCCAATAAACCCCTAGAAAGACTTCCTATTAAGGGACGAACGAGAATTTTTAGGACAAATCAATCATCAGCAAGAGTATTGGGTATAATTAGTCCGATTTATAACGAACAATCCTGCTGGGAAGCCGATTGTCATGCTCATCAAAAATCACAGACAGTATTGGGAGTCTTAGATATTACCATTTCTCTTGATGAAGTTGATAAACAAATCAAAAAAAGCGAAATAGAAATTATAATATTCGCAATAACTGCGGTACTAGCTCTGAGTTTTATAATAAGCTTCTTCGTCAGACGTTGGGTTGTAAAACCAGTAAATGAATTATTGAAAGCTACTAACCAAGTCGGTGTAGGAAATCTTAATTACACCATAAAAGACAGAAGAAAAGACGAGCTTGGAATGCTTGCAAGGTCATTTAATAACATGACTCAAAAGTTATCAGAAGCCCGAATGCAGCTTTTTCAATCCGATAAAATGGCTTCACTCGGAAGATTAGCGGCAGGTGTAGCCCATGAAATTAATAACCCATTGACAGGGGTTCTTACCTACAGCAGTTTTTTATTGAAAAGGACTGAGAATAATCCTGAGCTGCAAGAGGACCTAAAAGTAATAGTCAGAGAAACAAAACGAAGCAGAGAAATAGTAAAAAGTCTATTGGATTTTGCAAGGCAATCCATTCCAAAGAAAAATGAAGCAAACATTAATGAAATAATTGAACGGTCTATTTTGGTAGTGGATAACCAGCTTACGATAAATCATATTAAGCTAAATAAAAACTTAAATTCTAATCTCCCTACGATTACAGTAGATTCTAATCAAATGCAACAGGTTTTCATTAACTTAATAGTTAATTCTGCAGATGCAATAGGAACAAACGGCGGAACCATTTCAATTATTACGGAATTAATTTCCCTATCGCCTTATGGGATAACCCATATTAAAAAGGCAATTTGCCCAAAGCGGCATGATCTAATAGA
>JAJXTM010000010.1 GCA_021783875.1 Bacteroidota bacterium | reverse complement strand
CCGATCTGTATTAAGCGAATTAAGATTTTTACTAAAGCCCATATTAAGAATAGATTTTGTTTCTTCTAAGAGTCCGAGGCTAATCATGTCATTAACGCGCTTTTCAATATTCTTATATAAAATTGAACGCTCCCAATTTAAACCAAATTGAACAAACTTAAAATCAATTTTACGTTTATGAGCTTTTTGATGAACACTTATTGTATTTCCTGTTAAATGATATACTTCCAGAGCACGAATAATTCTTTTCCAATTTTGCGGAAGCATTTTTACTGCACTTTCAGGATCTACTTTTGACAACTCAGAATAGAGATAGTCAATACCAAGTCTATTTTTCTTTTCAATAAGCTCATTCCGGTATTCAAAATCGACATCCACCTCATCAAAGATGCCGTCAATAAGCGCCTTTATATATAAACCGGAACCACCGACAACGACGGGAATTTTTTTTCTTTCAAAAATACTTCCAATAATTGATAGAGCTTCATTCTCAAACCTACTAGCATTATAGCTCTCATCGGGTTCTAATGAATTAATAAAATGATGAGGAATTATTTCTAAATCCTTATTAGACGGCTTAGCGGTACCTATATTAAGGTATTTATAAAATTGACGGCTGTCAGCAGAAATAATTTCAATTTCCATCCTTTCCGCCAACTCAATACTAAGGGAAGTTTTACCTGAGCAGGTCGGGCCGACAATGCAAATTACTTTTGGTTCCAACCTTCCCTTCCGATTAATGGGACAAAAGAAAACTCGGGAACGTTTTTTATCTCAAATTCATCATCGCTTTTTTTTGAAATAATTTTAAGTATTTGGGAATCTTTAGTTCCAACAGGAATTACTAATTTCCCTCCGATAGCTAATTGTTTTTTCAAAGAAGGTGGAATATCCGGCGAACCCGCAGTTACAATTATACCATTATAAGGAGCATATTCATCCCAGCCTATTGTCCCATCTCCAAATTTAGTATTTATTCTTATTCCCAATTGATCAAATAATTTACGAGTTTGTGAATAGATTTCAAATTGCCTTTCAATACTAAACACCTGAACGCCCATACGGAATAAAACCGCAGCCTGATATCCCGAGCCGGTTCCAATTTCTAAGACCTTTGCATTCGGTTTTAAATTCAGCGCTTGAGTCATAAATGCAACAGTATACGGTTGAGATATGGTCTGCCCATATCCTATAGGCAGAGCTACGTCTTTATAAGCGTGTTGTCTCATAGCTTTTGGGACATATTTATGTCTGTCTACCTCACTAATAGCCTTAAGCACATAAATATTCGTAATTCCTTTTTCGGATAATTTATCTACTAGCTCTAATTTTTCTCTTTCGTGCATTAATTTAATTATTAATTTATGAGATATAAAAATAAAATAAAATTGGATAATTGTTTAACTTTATCTTTGACAAAAAAAAATAATTGGAGAATTTAATGATAGAATTATTATCCGGTGCATTTTTGATTATGGGTATGAGAATTTGCGATGTTTCTCTAGATACAATAAGAGTTATCCTAGTTGTTCAGGGTAAAAAATATTCTGCCGGCATAGTAGGTTTCTTTGAAGTGCTTATTTGGGTCTTTGCAATTAGATTTATTTTCCAGCATCTTGATAACATTCCTAATCTTTTTGGCTACGCCACTGGTTTTGGCTTAGGAAATATTATCGGTATTTCTATTGAGCAGAAAATAGGATTCGGATATGTGCAACTAAATGTGATCTCTCGTCATAAAACTGATGCAATAGCAGATGCCTTAAGAAAATCAAAATACGGTGTGACAATACTACCAGCGGAAGGAGGAGCAGGCGGAGTTGCAGTAATAGTTTTAATTGCTTCAAGAAAACTTCAGAAAGAAATAATTAAACTTATTGAAAATATTGATAGCACAGCCTTTATTTCTATTCAAGGTTCAACGCCATATAGAGGTTACCGGACAGGAAATAGAAGATAGACTGTTTCTTTAGGTACATTCAATTATATTTAGAAAGCAAAAGAAATTATCTTACAATAAAACCAATGATAATAACCTGATTTTATATTTGGAATATAATTAAATAATGTTTGCGAAATTTTCTTCAATTTTCAGTAATTATAAAAAGAATTCATTTTCTTCTTTAAAGATCCGAAATTATCGGTTGTATTTTATCGGACAAAGTATCTCTTTATCAGGGACATGGATGCAGACAATTGGTCAGGCATGGCTAGTTCTGAAAATAACAAACTCAGGTACAGAATTAGGGTTAGTTACAGCATTACAAACTTTACCTGTACTTTTACTAGGACCAATAGGCGGACTTGCAGGAGATCGTTTCTCAAAACGCAAATTATTATATATTACTCAATCGGGAATGGGTATACTTGCTTTAATATTAGGAATATTAGTATACACTGATACAATCAGGATTTGGATGATATATATTTTAGCTACCGGAGTCGGGGTTTTTAATGCGGTTGATAATCCGACGCGTAGAACATTTGTTCTTGAAATGGTAGGGAAAAAAGAATTAAGTAATGCAGTTACACTCTTCTCAACAGTATTTAATTTGAGTAGAATAATTGGTCCGGCATTAGCAGGTGTAATTATAGCGAGCGCCGGGTTAGCATCCTGTTTTTTATTAAACGGAATTTCTTTTATAGCCGTTTTAGTTTGTCTTTACATGATGAATCCAAAAGAATTTAACCCTGTTGAACCCGTAAAACGAGCAAGAGGGCAACTTCGTGAGGGTTTTAGATATATCAAGGATACTCCATTTCTTCGTGATTTGCTAATAATGATGGGTATTATTGGAACATTTACATACGAATTTCAAGTTAACCTTCCTTTAATTGCAAAATTTACTTTTGGCAGTAATGTTAACGGATTTGCATATTTAAATTCGGCAATGGGTGTAGGGGCAGTTTTTGGGGGTTTAGCAAGTGCAAACAGGAAGAGTATTATACCATTAAGTATGTTAAAGACCATATTTATTTTTGGGTTTGCAATACTTTTTGTAGCCATATCCCCTACGTTACATATTGCAATACTTGCAATGGTGATTGTAGGCATCTTTTCAATTCGATTTTCGACAATCGGAGAGACTATGCTACAATTAGAGAGTGCGCCATCAATGAGGAGCAGGGTAATGTCATTATGGTCAGTAGCTTTTTTAGGATCTACTCCTATAGGCGGGCCGATTATTGGATGGATAGGAGAATATACAAGTCCAAGATGGGGATTAACTGTCAGCGGTAGTGCAGCATTAATTGCTGCGCTCTATGGTTTAATAACCATAAAAAATTATCAGCTTCATATATATAATAAAACTAAAGTCGATAAAGTTGTAGTTGAAAAAGAAGGCGGCAAATTATAATATGATATAATTTATATTCCCTCATTGTTTTGTTTTCCCCAGGATGTTAAATACTTATTAAAAATATTTGACTTCGAAATAAAACCGCAATATTGTTTATCATTTACCACCGCTAAATTCCAAACTTCATTGGCTTCAAATTGTTCTAAAGCCTCATTAATCTCAGCATTTATTGATATTGAATGAAAATCTCTGTCCATAATTTCATAGGCAAGTATAACATCATACAAATCTGAATCAAGCATAACTTCTCTTATATTATCTAATGTGATAATTCCGACAATATTTTTTTTATCGTCAATTACCGGGAAGATATTTCTTTTAGAGTGAACTATATTATCTACAATTTCTCTTAGGGTCATTACAGGACTAAGAGGGATAAAATCGTTCTCAATAATTTCTCTAATTTTAATTTGCTGGATAAAATATTTTTCTTTTTCTGATCTAAAAGTTATTCCCTTTTCTGATAATGGTGATGTATAAATTGAATGGGGATGGAAATATCTCGAAATAAAAAATGAAATTGCAGATACTATCATAAGAGGCACAATTAGAGTATAACCGCCTGTCACTTCGGCAATTAGGAATATTCCCGTTAAAGGCGCATGAAGAATGCCGCTTAAAACTCCTGCCATACCAACAACAATAAAATTTGAGAAATTAAGGTGTGCAATACCCATATAGCTCATTGATTGAGCCAGGAAATAACCTGTAAAGGCGCCTGAGAACAAAGCAGGTGCAATTATACCTCCATTTCCGCCTGAACTTATTGTGATTGTAGTAGCAAATACTTTGGTTATAATGATAAAAGCAGCAATAATTATTAATAGGAGATTGTTATCAATAAATTTTGGGAAAGAAATAGCGGGTAAGAATTTCTCAAAATGCCCGGACAATAAATTCATTATTGAAGTATAACCCTCACCATATAGAGCAGGAAAAAGAAAAACTAAAATACAAAGTACCAATCCGCCGAATAGTGCTTTCAAATATGGTCTTTTCATTTTCTCAAAATATTTTTCGACTAAAAGAGTAACTTTAATAATATAAAATGAGACCAATCCGCTTAAGATTCCTAATACTACATAAAATGGAATAGCGCTTAGCTTCCAACCTTCAGTAACTAAATAGAATAATTGACCGCTATATAAAAATCTCGAAACAACAGCGGCTGAAGCAGATGCAATTAACAACGGGATAAAAGCCGGAATAGAAAACTCGGGTAGTAAAACTTCAACCGCAAAAATTACACCGGCAATAGGGCTGTTAAATATTGCAGAAATCCCTGCACCTGAGCCACAAGCCAGCAAAAGAGTTCTCGTTTTATAATTAAATTTTAATTCAGAAGCTATGTTTGATCCGATTGCAGCACCGGTAACTACAATTGGAGCTTCTAATCCGGCAGATCCGCCCAGCCCTACACTTATGCCGCTAGTGATAAAATGTGAAATTATATCGACCTTGGGAATATAGGATGCCTTTCGGGAGATTAAAAATATTACATTTGAAATTCCTTTACTTAGTTTACCGTTAAAAACAACAATTATAATTAGTGTTGATAGAAGGATTCCTATCAATGGGGTAAATGGGAGCAAAAAAGATATTCTTAAATTATGGAATAAAACTTTTGGTTCTTCTTCAAGATACTTTACTGAATTTTTAAGCAGAGCAGAAGCTAATCCAGATAATATCCCAACTACGAGACTTGCTAAAATTATAAATGTCTTAAGTTCAACTTTGGAATATAAAAATGATATAAATTTCCGCGTGATGATCCTTGTATTCACTTTTAGGTATCTGAATTTTTTCAACATATGAATTTTCTAGACTATAGAGTTGAAATATAAGGATATTTTATTAGCAGGAAAATATTATTAATAACAAAAATCGCGATGTAATTATCAGACAATTTCTTCAATCGGAATTTTCGATAATAATTTATGAACAGCAGATGCGCATTTTCTGCCTTCAGAAATTGCCCAAACAATAAGTGACTGTCCACGACGAATATCTCCGCAGGCAAATACATTTTCCACAGAAGTTGAAAATGAATTTTCCTCATCTCCGAATGATGCTTTGACATTTCCTTTTGAATCTAGTTCCAGTCCTTCATCTTTTAATTGTTCTAACAATCCATCTTGAATAGGTTGAATAAAGCCGGCAGCGATTAAAACTAATCCGGCAGGAATTTCAAATTCAGTACCCGGAATATTAACAAGTTTTCCATTCTCAAATTTAGTCTCGCAACATTTTAAAGACTTAACTTCTCCGTCTTCGTTTCCTATAAATTCAGTAGTATTAATACTAAATTTCCTTTCTGCTCCTTCTTCATGACTTGAAGATGTTCTAAAAATTAATGGCCAAAAGGGCCAGGGAGAGCTTTCTGTTCTTACCAAAGGAGGCATTGGAAGAACTTCCAACTGAGTAACAGATTTTGCACCTTGCCTATTAGAAGTGCCTACGCAATCGGAGCCGGTGTCTCCCCCTCCAATAATTACTACATCTTTTCCGGTAGCGAGGATTTGATTTTCCAATTCATCACCGGCGTTTATTTTATTTTGTAGAGGAAGAAAATCCATAGCAAAATGAATTCCTTTCAATTCTCTTCCGGGAATTAGAATGTCACGAGGTTTTTCTGAACCACCGGCAAGAACAACTGCATCAAATTTCTTAATTAATTCTTTTGCGGGAATATCTATACCAATATTAACGTTAGGTCTAAAGACAACTCCTTCGGCAGCCATTTGATCCAATCGTCTATCAATTAATCCTTTATCTAACTTAAAATCGGGTATTCCGTATCTAAGCAATCCGCCAATTCGATTATTTTTTTCAAACACTGTAACAGAATACCCTGTTCTAGCAAGTTGTTGAGCAACAGCCAAACCAGAAGGACCAGATCCGACTACAGCGACAGAACGATCCAATAGTTTTTTAGGAGGCATTGGACGCACCCATCCTTCTTTAAATCCCTTATCAATAATTGTTCTTTCGATAGATTTGATTGTAACCGGGGATTCATTAATACCTAGAGTACAAGCTGATTCGCAAGGAGCAGGGCAAAGCCGGCTAGTAAACTCAGGGAAGTTATTTGTTGAATGAAGATTATCAAGAGCTTCTTTCCAATGTCCTTTAAAGATCAGGTCATTCCATTCCGGGATATAATTTTGTATAGGGCAACCCGTATCGCCATGGCAAAAAGGAATACCGCAATCCATACATCTAGCTGTTTGAGTAATCGCTATTTCATCTTTAAACGGATGTTCAAATTCCTTATAATTTTTTATACGTTCCTGAACCGGATCCCTTTTTGGGGTCTCTCTTTTATACTCTTTGAATCCAGTAGGCTTACCCATTTACTACCTCTTTAAATTCTTTATCAATAGGAGTTAGATTTTTTTCTTCTTCTTTAAGTTTCGCCAACGCTTTTTTGTACTCACCCGGAATTACTTTCCAGAAGTTTTCTACTTCTTCTTCCCAATTATTTATAATATACTCTGCGCGTTTAGACCCTGTGTATTCAAAATGTCTTCTAATAAGATTATAGACTTCATTAATATCTTCATCAATAACCAAATATTCTATTTCAACAAGATTATGATTAATATATTTATTAAAATTATGCTTCTGATCCCATATATATGCAATACCGCCAGACATACCGGCAGCAAAATTTCTGCCTGTCTTACCTATTATAATAACAGTTCCTCCGGTCATATATTCGCAGCCATGGTCTCCGACACCTTCGATAACAGCTTTAGCACCAGAATTTCTAACTGCAAATCTTTCACCAGCAACGCCATTAATAAATAATTCACCTTTTGTTGCACCATACAGGCAAGTATTCCCGATTATAATATTTTCGCCTGCATCATAACTAATATTCGGCGGTGTTTTGACAATTAATCTGCCACCAGATAATCCTTTCCCGGTATAATCATTTGATTCACCTGTAAGATGAAGTTCAATACCAGAGGCAAGGAATGCTCCAAAACTTTGCCCAGCTGTTCCCGTCATAAAAATTTTTATAGTTCCGTCCGGTAAACCGGCAGCTCCGTAAGCTTTAGCAATTTCACCGGAAAGCATTGCCCCAACGGTTCGATTTATATTCCGGATAGGCATTTCAATTTTGACAGGAATGTTGTTTTCCAAAGCTGGTCGGGCTTGATTAATTAGTTCATGGTCAATCTGAAATTCGAGTGCATGATTTTGCTCGTGAGTTCTGTAAAAATCAGTTTTATATAAAGAAGTCTGCTTAATTAGAGGTTTACTCATATCAATACCGCGCGCCTTCCAATGATTATTGAGGCGCTTAGGGATAATTTTATCGGTTTGTCCTATCATTTCATTAAATGTTCTGAATCCCAATTGAGCCATCAATTCACGGACTTCTTCAGCGATATAGAACATAAAGTTAACTACATACTCAGGTTTACCGGAAAACTTTTTTCTAAGATCGGTATCCTGGGTAGCAACCCCAACCGGACAGGTATTCAAATGACATTTTCTCATCATAATACAGCCTTGGGTAACTAAAGGAGCAGTTGCAAAGCCAAATTCCTCTGCTCCAAGAAGAGCAGCAATAACAACATCTCTACCTGTTTTCATTTGTCCGTCAACTGCAACATAGACGCGATCTCTTAAACCGTTAAGCATTAAGGTTTGGTGAGTTTCACTAAGACCCAATTCCCAAGGCGAACCTGCATACTGAATAGAAGTAATAGGACTTGCTCCCGTCCCACCATCATGACCGCTTATCAGGATATGATCTGCATGCGCTTTAGCAACACCAGCGGCAATTGTTCCTACACCTACCTCCGAAACAAGTTTAACGCTAATGCGAGCCTTCGGATTAACATTTTTTAGGTCAAAGATTAATTGCTTCAAATCTTCAATTGAATAGATATCATGATGAGGCGGAGGGCTGATAAGAGTAACGCCGGGAGTACTATGTCTTACTTTAGCAATTATTTTATCGACTTTAAATCCGGGCAGCTGACCGCCTTCACCGGGTTTAGCTCCCTGAGCCATTTTAATTTGTAATTCGTCAGCATTCACAAGATAATGAGCAGTAACGCCAAACCTTCCAGAAGCGACCTGTTTAATAGCTGATCTCATACTATCACCGTTAGGCAGTTGAATATATCTATCTTCCGATTCGCCGCCTTCACCGGTATTAGACTTACCTCCTATACGATTCATAGCGATAGCCAATGAAGTGTGTGCTTCCCATGATATTGATCCATAACTCATTGCGCCGGTAGCAAATCTTTTTACAATTTCCGAAGCAGGTTCTACTTCATCAAGAGGAACAGGATTGCTGCTATAATCAAGATCATATAAACTCCTTAAAGTTACCCGTTCTTTATTTTGATCATTAATTAATTGAGTATATTCCTTAAAGGTTTTATAATCTCCATTTTTAGTGCTTTGCTGAAGTTTTGAAATTGTAACCGGATTCCATAAATGTTTTTCTCCGTCACTTCTATAACTATATAGACCGCCTGAAGCCAAAGTATTTGTATTTAACATTGGGTCAAAAGCATTTCGATGGCGGGCTACCGTTTCCTCTTCTAGCATTTCAAGGCTTAGCCCTTCAATACGGGTAGCTGTACCTGTAAAATAGTTGCCTACAATTTCAGTATCAAGCCCTATAGCTTCAAAAATTTGAGCTCCGCAATATGATTGAAGTGTACTGATTCCCATTTTGCTAAAAGTCTTAAAAAGTCCCTTGCTGACAGCTTTTACAAAATTTTTCTTTGCTGTTTTATAATCAATATGGAGAAAATTATTTTTGCATAAATCAGACAAAGTTTCGTAAGCTAAATATGGATTAACAGCATTTGCACCATATCCGCATAATAATGCAAAATGAGAAACCTCGCGAGGTTCTCCGCTTTCAATAATTAAACCCGTTTTAGTCCTAAGACCAGCCCTAATTAAAAATTGATGCACGCCTGATACTGCTAGCAAGCTTGGAATAGCAGCATGATTTTCATTCACGCCTTTATCAGACAAAATGATTAATGAAACTCCGGACTTAACAGCTTCTACCGATTCATTACAAATTTGGTCAAGGCGTTCGCGCATATCATGTCGAATATTCGGATCAAAAAGCAGTGAGATGGTTATTGCTTTATAATGACCACGAGTAATATGTCTTATCTTTTCAAGTTGTGAATTTGAGAGAAGAGGGTGTTCTAATTCAAGTCTATGTGCATGTTTAGGGGTTTCATCAAGGAGATTCTGTTCAGGACCAATATAGGTTGTAAGTTCCATGACCAACTCCTCCCTAATCGGATCGATCGGCGGATTAGTCACTTGGGCAAACATCTGTTTAAAATATCTAAATAATATTTGTGGGCGGTCGGAAAGCACTGCCAAAGCGGCATCACTTCCCATTGAACCTATAGCTTCTTCGCCGTTTGCAGCCATAGGAAACACAACATTATTAATATCTTCTTTGGTATAACCGAAAATTCTTTGTCTGCTGATTAGAGTTTCAGGGTTCGCATTTGAAATTTGGTTGGGAGTAGGTAAATGGTTCATCTTAAGCATGTTTTCGGTGATCCACTGCCTATAAGGCTTACGAGTTACTATTTCCCTTTTCACTTCTTCATCATCAAGTATTTTACCTTGTTTCAAATCAAGAAGAAACATTCTTCCGGGTTGGAGTTTACCCTTAGATAGTATATTCTCCGGTTCTATTTCTAAGGTACCAGCTTCCGAAGTTAAAATAACAAGGTTATCTTTAGTAATAGTAAAGCGAGCAGGACGCAGCCCATTTCGATCCAGAGTAGCACCTATAACGTTCCCATCTGTAAATACAACGGCAGCTGGTCCATCCCACGGTTCCATCATAGTAGCATGGAATTCATAAAAAGCTTTCCTATCAGGGTCCATTAAATCATTTTTAGACCAGGCTTCAGGAATCATCATCATCATCGCATGCGGCAAGCTTCTGCCGCTCATAACTAAGAGCTCAAGTACTGTATCAAAAGTTGCAGAATCACTTTGACCGTCCATAATAATCGGAAGCATTCTTTTCAAATCTCTTCCATAGTAAGGTGATTCCATTACAGCTTCGCGGGCAGACATCCAATTTTTATTTCCCTGAAGAGTATTAATCTCGCCATTATGAGCAATCATTCTAAACGGATGAGCTAGATCCCAAGTAGGGAAAGTATTAGTTGAAAACCGCATATGAATCATTGCCATAGCAGACTTCATATCCGGAGCTTCAAGGTCTTTATAAAATGCTTTTATTTGTGGGGCAAGAAGCATTCCTTTAAAAATTAAAACCTTACTGGAGAAAGAAGGCACATAATATTTACTTCGGTCACATTTTAATTCAGTTCGAATTCTATGGTCAATAATCCTTCTTATTAGGTACAGTTTTCTTTCAAATTCATCTTGAGTTTTAATTCTTTTATCAGCACCGATAAAACAATGCCGTATATAAGGTTGAGTTATTTTTGCACCTTCTCCTGGGACACTTGGATCTACCGGGACATCGCGCCATCCAAGAAAATTCTGATCCTCATCAATGACTATTTTTTCAATTATATTTTCAACTGATTTTCTTAATATCGGATTCTGAGGGAGAAACATCACAGCAACTCCATATTTCCCTTCTTTAGGTAGCACAATATTATTTTCTCCGGCAACTCTTCTCATAAATTCATCAGGCATTTGAATTAAAATACCTGCACCGTCTCCAGTAAACGGGTCAGCACCAACAGCTCCTCTATGTTCAAGGTTGTTCAGGACCTCAATTCCTTTATCGATAATATGACGTGATTTTTTGCCGCTCACATCAGCTACAAAGCCCATACCGCAAGCATCATGCTCAAAGCGTGAATCATACATGCCTTTATTAATAGGCACACGATGTTGAGTACTATTATCTTGGATATTTTGATATTTATTGTTGCTCATCAATTTATTATCTCCTAATAAAAGGATTTGTGATATTAAAAATCTTGACAATTAATTTTATATCATTCTATAATAGAATAATATCTTTTAAAAAAGGAAGTCTGTTCCTAACTTCGTCAGTTTCTTCTTTATTAATATTAAATACAAATATTCCCTCATCAGTTGATGTAAAAATTTCTTTACCAATCGGATCAATAGCTGAGCTAAAGCCGGGATAAAATAATTTTGGATCGTTTCCGATACGGTTAACTCCAATAACGAAACATTGATTTTCGATTGCCCTTGCACGCAATAAAAGCTTCCAATGTTCTATCCTTTCATTCGGCCAATTAGCCGCAACTATTATCAATTGAACCCGGGACTTTGCATAATGACGATATAATTCGGGGAATCTTAAATCATAACAAATTGACAGACCAGTTTTCCAATCATCTACTTCAGTTATTACAGGATTATTGCCTCTTAGATAATGCTTATCTTCAGAAGAGTACCCGAAAAGGTGGATTTTCTGAAACTTCCTGATAAAATTTCCTTTTCGATCAATATGAATAACCGAGTTAAAATATTTTTCATCTTCTGATTCAATTACGCCAGCAATAATATTTGTGTTTAACTTAACGGATAAACTAGAGAAGAACTTAAAAGATTCACCTAAAATCGGTTCACCGTATTTGACAGCATTCATGGTAAATCCAGTCAATGTCATTTCCGGGAATAATAAAAGATCTATTTGACCAGCAGAAATATTTTCAAGCAAAGAATTTATCTTCTCTTGATTTTGACTCTTATCTTCCCAAACCGGGTTATATTGAATTAATCCTACATTCATTTAATTATTATTAAGCAGTTAATTTTGTTTTAGCTGTTTGGAGTTTAAATAGCTTATAATTGATACTATCATTTAATGCCTGAAAGCTAGCTTCTATTATATCTTCCGAAACGCCAACCGTGCTCCAGGTTTCATTACCGTCACTAGATTCTATTATTACTCTAACCTTAGCAGCAGTACCTTCCTTTTCGTTAAGTACACGCACTTTATAGTCTACAAGTTTTATCATTGAGATATCAGGATAAAATCGTAATAAAGCTTTTCTAAGAGCATTGTCTAATGCATTTACGGGACCGTCTCCATCGGAAGCTGTATGTTCAACCTCACCATCGACTTTAATTTTTAGGACTGCTTCAGCTTTAGATAAGCCCTGATTATCATAGAATACATTTACTTTTGAATCTAAAACTTCAAAAAAAGGAAAAAACTCTTTTAACTCGGAACGAAGGAGTAGTTCAAAGGATGCTTCAGCTCCGTCAAATTGAAACCCGTTATATTCAAGATCTTTAATATAATTGACTAATTTTTTACTTAGTTCTTTTTTATCAGATAGATCAACGCCAAGTTCTTTTGCTTTATAGTATATATTGCTTTGACCGGATAAGTCAGATACTAAAACACGTTGGTTATTTCCGACAGAATTCGGCTCTATATGTTCGTACATTTTACTATCTTTTAAAACAGCACTAACATGAATACCGCCTTTGTGAGCAAAAGCAGATTTACCAACAAAGGACATTCTCGTATTAGGAGTCAGATTCATTATTTCAAAGACATAATTTGACAAAGACGTTAAATGTTCAAGATTAATTTTTTGTTTAGTATCGAATTTCAGTTTCAAAATAATATTTGGAATGATACTACAAAGATTTGCATTTCCGCATCTTTCACCCACACCGTTGATTGTTCCCTGAACATGGACTGCACCTGCTTCAATAGCTGCCAATGAATTTGCAACTGCTAATTCAGAATCGTTATGAGTATGAATTCCGATCGGAGTATGAATATGTTCTGAAATATCTTTAACGATTTGAGATATTTCAGAAGTTAACGTCCCTCCATTCGTATCGCATAGGACTATTACATCAGAACCGGCAGCCTCAGCTGCTTGAACCATTTTAATTGCAAAGCGATTATCATCCTTATAACCGTCAAAAAAATGTTCAGCATCATAAATAACTCTTTTATCTCTCTTTTTAAGAAACTCAACCGACTTAAAAATCAGGTCTGCATTTTCCTCCGGTGATATTCCCAATCCTTTTTGAGAATGAAGTCTCCAGGTTTTTCCAAAGATAGTCACAACCGGAGTTTCGGCTTTAATAAGAGCGAGCAAATTTAAATCCGATTCTACTCCGTTAACAGAGCGAGCAGTAGAACCAAAAGCAGTAATACTTGAGTTGTGTAACTTGTAATGTTTTACTTTTTCAAAAAATTCTTCATCACGAGGATTGGAACCAGGCCATCCGCCTTCGATAATATCTACTCCAAACTCATCTAAACGCTGAGCAATTAATAATTTATCCTGGACCGATAGATTTATTCCTTCCCCTTGAGTACCATCTCTCAGAGTTGTATCAAAAATTTCAATTTGCGATTTCATAAATATTCCGATTACTTATAATTAATAACAAATTAAACAATTACTCCAGCATGCCAGATTGTCGGGCGTATTTAAAGATATCGCCTGCTTCAATTATTGGCAGGATATCACCAAGCGGCCTTAATGAAAAGTTTTCACCTGAAGTTAAATCTTTAAGTAAATTAGTGTCAACATGAAGTTCCAATTCATCTCCTGTTTTAATTTTATCTGATAATTTAGAAGGAGTTTCATAAGGCAACAGAAAGCCGCCGTCAACAGAATTTCTAAAAAATATTCTCGCATAAGATTCTGCAATAATTGCTTTCACACCGGCTATTTCAAGAGCAAACGGAGCATGCTCCCGTGAGGAACCACAACCAAAATTTGCACCTCCAATAATTATGTTAAATTCCGAAGCATAATTTTCACCATTTATAAAAGCAACATTTCCGTTAGGCAAGCCGGATTGAGGTGAAGGAACACCTGAGAAAGCAAAATGACCATATTTCTTTTTTTCTTCAGAATCAGTCAAGCTGTATACCAAATGCTCTGCAGGGATAATCTGATCAGTATCAACATTATTTCCTAATACAAATGCTTTGCCTTTAATTGTTTTTTCCATGATATTTTAATCCAATAAATAAATAAATTTTTTCAATATGTTATGATTATTCTACAAAAAATCTCTGGGATCTGTAATAACACCATTTATAGCAGAAGCAGCAACTGTAAGTGGAGAAGCTAAATAAACAGATGATTTTTTGCTCCCCATTCTACCGGGGAAATTTCTATTTGTTGTTGAAATTACTACTTCATTATCAACTGCCCTTCCTATTGTGTCCATTGGACCTCCCAAACAAGCGGCACAGGAAGACTGAGCAACAGTACATCCGGCATTTTCAAATATTTGTTTGAGGGAAATCCCGCTGATGGATTCTTCTTCAAGTTGTTGTGCTACAAAAGTACTTGCAGGTACAATAAAAGTCGGCACTGAGACCTTATTCCCCATAAGAATTTTTGCTGCAGAAACAAAATCACTTAACTTTCCACCAGTACATGATCCGACATAGGCTTTTGTTAATTTAGTTCCGCTTACATTTTTAGCCGTATCATAATTATCCGGGCTATGCGGTTTTGCTACAGAGGGTTCAAGTTTTCTTGTATCAAAAACGTATTTAGCCTTGTATTTTGCATCTTTATCACTTAAATAAATTTCATAAGGTTTATTAGTACGCTGTTTAACATAAGCCTCAGTAACTTCATCTGCTGCAATAATACCGTTCATGGCTCCGCCTTCAATGGCCATATTGGTTAGAGTCATTCTTTCATCCATTGATAAATCATAAACCGCTTCACCATCGAACTCTAAAGCGCAATAAGTTCCTCCGTCCGTAGTAATTTCCCCCAAAACTTTTAATATTAAATCTTTTGCAGTTAAATACGGGGGAAGTTTTCCTTCAAAAGTAAATTTCAGAGATTGGGGAATTTTCTCCCATATTTTCCCAGTTCCCATAATAAAAGCTGCATCAGTATTGCCGACACCTGTAGAAAACATTCCGAAAGCTCCAGAAGTACAAGTATGAGAGTCAGTACCGAATAGAACTGTTCCGGGTATATCATATCCTTCCTCTGCAAGCGCAATATGGCAGACACCTTTATATCGATCGGTTCCTACATCATAATAATTCGGGATATTGTACTCACTAGCAAATTCTCTAAGTAATTCAACGTTTCTATTAGCCTGAGGGTTTTTAGTAAAGATATAATGATCCGGGAAAATTACTAATTTATTCTTATCCCAAATTTTAGCATTATTTCCGAATTCACGTTTCCAAATGCCTATAGTAGGCGGTCCGCAAACATCATGAGTCATTAATACATCCACATCGAGCCAAACATTTTCTCCCGGTTCCACTCTGTTCTTGTGGGAAGCTTTTGCTAATATTTTTTCCGTTAAAGTCATAGACATAATATTTTCCTTATACTGCTTGTGATAAATCTGATAATGAATGGTCAAACATTTTTTCATCTTCTTTCATTTTCAAAAAGCTATGATGCTGATTCAAAGCCTGTAAAAAAGCCTTAGCGCTAGCTTCTATAACATCGGTAGAAATACCGCGTCCTGTAAAAGAATGATCTTTTTCTCGAAGTCTAACAATAACTTCGCCGATTGCCTGTCTTCCGGAAGTAACAGAACGGACATTATAAGATTCCAGCTGTAATTTTATATCAAGAGCTCTTTCGATAGCATTGAAACAAGCGTCAACCGCACCATCGCCGGTAGCGGATTCCTGATAATTATTTTCTTTCGATTTAATTTTTATTGTGGCAGAAGGAATTGAATTCGTTCCCATAATTACATGAAGATATTCCAATTCAAAGAACTCATCTTTTTTATCGATCGACTGATCACCCATCATAGTCCGCAAATCGTCGTCAAAGACTTCTTTTTTCTTATCTGCTAATTCAACAAATAGTTCATAAATTCTTTTAAGTTCTTTTTCAGTAATAGTATAACCTAATTCTAAGAGCCGAGATTTAAGTCCATGCCGACCAGAATGTCTTCCCAATACAATTTTTGTTTTTTTAACTCCGACGGTTTCTGGTTTCATTATCTCATAGGTTTGTCGATTTTTCAGCATTCCATCCTGATGGATACCCGATTCATGAGCAAATGCATTTTCACCAACTAAAGCTTTATTAGGCTGGACAATCATCCCGGTAAAGGAAGAAACCATTTTACTTGTATTAAATATTTCTTCAGATTTTACTTTAGTATAATATTTTACCAGGTCCTTACGCACCTTTAATGCCATAACGATTTCTTCAAGGGATGCGTTACCGGCACGTTCGCCTATTCCATTGATAGTGCATTCGACCTGGCGTGCGCCGTTTTCAATTCCGCTTAAAGTATTGGCTACTGCCAACCCAAGATCATCATGGCAATGGACGCTTATCACAGCATTATTTATATTTTTTACTCTCTTCCTCAGTTCAGAAATCTTCATTCCAAACTCAGAAGGAAATGTATAACCCGTAGTATCGGGTATATTTACTGTTGTAGCACCGGCTTCTATCGCAGCCTCAATGACTTCGGAAAGATAGCCGATATCTGTTCTTCCAGCATCTTCCGCAGAGAATTCAACGTCATTAGTAAAAGTTTTAGCATATGCTACTGAGTCATAAGACATTTTTATAATTGTTTTTCTTTTTTCTTTTAATGATTTGCCATAGCGGTCATCACTGAATTTACCCAGAATATGTATATCCGATGTACTTGAAAAAGTATGGATTCTAAATTTCTTTCCTTCACGCAATGCATCATAGGCTGATTTGATATCAATTTCTTTAGCACGAGCCAAGCCGGCAACTACAACGTCAAGTTCTCCAGAGATTCTTTTTACCGCTTCAAATTGAGCTGGCGAAGAAACTGGAAAGCCTGCTTCAATGACATCAACATTTAGTTTAACAAGCTGCCTTGCAATTTCAAATTTTTCAAAAACATTTAAGGATGCCCCGGGAGCCTGCTCGCCGTCCCTTAGTGTTGTATCAAAAACAATTACTCGGTTACTCATTTTATTACCTCTGATAAAAAGTCATACAATATTTTAATATTAATTTAAAAGAACATTTAGTTCTTGTTCATTATATATTTGATTAAAATTTTCAATCACAAGTTCGGTTATTTTATTGGTTGAGACCAGAATCGAATCCGGAGAATAAATATCAGCGGTTCGAAAGCCCATATTCAAAGTTTTATCAATTGCCGATTCAATTATTCCTGCGGCTTTCGGCATTTTAAATGAGAGATCAAACATCATTGCAACTGAAGAAAAAGTAGCTAAAGGATTAGCTTTTCCCTGTCCGGCGATATCAGGAGCGCTTCCATGTACCGGTTCATAAAGGGCATAACTTTTTCCTAAACTTGCCGAAGGCAGCATACCCAGACTACCCGTGATCATTGCAGCTATATCACTTAATATATCGCCAAATAAATTTTGTGTTAAAATAACATCAAACTGTTTTGGATTTCGTACTAATTGCATAGCAGCATTATCGACATACATATCCTTAAGTTCAACATCAGGGTAATCCTTATGAATTTCATGAACAACCATTCGCCAAAATTGAGAGCAATCGAGAACATTAGCTTTATCCACTGAGGTTATTTTTTTCCCGCGTTTTCTCGCAAGTTCAAACCCATATCTGGCAATTCGTTCAACTTCTTCGCGAGTATAGATCATTGTATTCCAGCCATGATCATTATCAAACCCACGAGGTTCACCAAAATAGACATCACCTGTCAATTCTCTTAAGATAATAAGATCTGTGCCTTCCAGAACTTCGGGCTTCAAAGATGAAGCATTAATCAGAGAAGAATATACTTTAGCAGGGCGAATATTATTAAAAAGCCCCAGCGCTTTTCTAAGTTTTAACAATGCAGCTTCAGGTTTTAAGTTTTGGGGAAGATTTTCCCATTTATATCCACCTACAGCGCCAAGAAGCACAGCATCTGAATCGTAGCAAGCGCTTAAAACCTCATCAGTTAGAGGTGTACCATGTTTATCATAAGAGCAACCGCCTACAAGCTGTCTATTATAGACAAAATCGATATTTAATTTTTCAGCAACAGCATTCATAAGTAATACAGCTGAATCTACAACTTCCGGACCAATTCCATCTCCCGGAAGAAGAGTTACTTTCAAATTCATACTCCAACCTCTTCCTTAGAGTTTTTCTTAAACAGCCAGCTCATCATTTGACGAAGTTTTCCTCCGACTTTTTCAATTTCATGTTCGCGGTTTTCTTTTCTCAATTTATCCATAAGTGGCTGACCATTCTTATATTCAGTTAACCATTCTTCGGCAAATTGTCCGTTTTGAATTTCGCTCAAAATTTTCTTCATTTCTTTTCTGGTTTCATTAGTAATTAAGCGGCTTCCTCTAGTCATTCCACCGTATTCAGCTGTATCGCTAACGGAATAATTCATTCTTGAAAGACCTCCTTCATAATAAAGATCAACAATAAGTTTCATTTCGTGCATACATTCGAAGTAAGCTAGTTCAGCCGGATATCCCGCATTAACAAGAGTTTCAAAACCGGCTTTAATTAGCTCGGCAGAACCGCCGCAAAGAACAGCCTGTTCCCCGAACAAATCGGTTTCAGTTTCATCTTTAAAATTAGTCTCAATAACTCCAGCCTTTGTTCCGCCTATTCCTTTTGCCCAAGCCAGTGCTAACTGTTTAGTTTCTCCGCTAGGATCCTGATGGACAGCAATTAAGCATGGTACGCCACTTCCCTCGATAAATGTTCTGCGAACTAAGTGACCTGGACTTTTAGGAGCAATCATCATTACATTTATATCTTTATTCGGGACTATTTGTTTGTAATGGATATTAAAACCATGTCCGAAAGCAAGTGTATTACCTGCTTTCAAGTATGGTGCGATATCTGCGTCATAAACTGCTTTTTGATTTTGATCAGGTAAAAGAACCATAACAACATCTCCCCAATCAGAAGCTTCAGGAACAGTTTTGACTTGTAATCCAGCAGCCTCAGCTTTTGCCCATCGATCGCTTCCTTTACGAAGCCCTACGACAACATTACAACCACTTTCCTTCAAGTTTAATGCATGTGCATGACCCTGGCTGCCGAAGCCAAGCACAGCAATTTTTTTATTCAGCAAATAATTTAACGATGCATCACCATCATAATAAACTTTCATTTCATTTTTCCTTTATTGTTTATAAGACCGACTCTTTTTTATCTTGTTTTAATTGTTCGCCTCTTTTTAATGCAACAGTACCCGATCGAGCCATTTCCTTTATTCCGTATGGTTCAAGAACATTTATAACTGCATCAATTTTATCCGGTGGACCTGTTATTTCAAGTGTAATTGTTTTATTATTTATATCAACAACATTTCCACGGAAAATATTAGATATATTAGTTATTTCTATTCTTGTCCCTTTTTGGTAAAAAACAGTTATTAATGCCAGTTCTCTTTCAATACGATATTGTCCGGTAAGATCTATTACTTTAATAGTATCAATCAAACGATTTAATTGTTTTACAACTTGTTCAATAATTTTATCTTCACCCTCGGTGACAATAGTCATTCTTGATATTTCGGGAATCTCAGTTTCGCCGATTGAAATGCTATGTATATTAAAGCCTTTTCCGCTGAACATTGTAGCAACGCGATTAAAGGCACCATAATGATTTTCTACTAAAACCGATATTGTATGCTTCATTTTATACCATCTCTTTCGGATCTAGACGTTTAGTCATTATTTCATTTACAGTCTGACCAGCGGGAATTATAGGGAAAACCATATCTTCTTTGACTACTTTAAATTCAACCAATACCGGACCATCGTTATAAGCTAATGCTTTATCTAAAATCTCATCAACATTATTAGGAGAATTTGTAGAGAAAGATTTCAATCCGAATGCCTGACCAACTTTTAAGAAATCGGGATTACTTTCCGAAAGATCAGTGAAACTATATTTTTCGGCATGAAATAGTTCCTGCCATTGACGCACCATGCCAAGGAAGCTATTATTAATAATAAAGAATTTAATAGGAAGTTTATAATAAACAGCAGTAATAAGCTCTTGAATATTCATTTGGAAACCGCCATCACCGCTGATCGAAATAATCGGTCGATCTTTTATTCCGAAAGAAACACCAATAGAAGCGGGAAGCGAAAATCCCATAGTGCCTAATCCGCCGCTAGTAATATGAGAGCGAGGATTAACAAATTTATAATATTGCGAAATCCACATTTGATGCTGACCGACATCTGAGATTATAACAGCTTCACCTTTCGTTTTTTCCGAAATTTTTTCAATTATATATTCACATCTTAATTTACCATCATTTTTTTCATAAGTAAGCGGGCATTCTTCACGCCAAATATTTATTTGTTTCCACCAATCTGAAAAATCGGGAGTTTGATCCATTTCGACAGCTAATTCCGCAAGGACATGTTTTACATCTCCGACTATTGGTAAATCAACAATAATATTTTTATCAATACAAGTGGGATCTATATCAACATGTATTTTATAAGCTTTAGTGGCAAAAGAATCAATTTTGCCTGTTACACGGTCATCAAATCGGGCGCCAAGGGAAAATAAAACATCACAATTATTAACAGCTTGGTTTGCCCAATAAGTACCATGCATCCCCAGCATACCGAGAGATTGAGAATCATTACCCGGGAAAGCACCAAGTCCCTGCAGTGTCATAGTAACCGGAAGATTATTTTCTTTAGCAAAAAGCCTGAGTTCGCGTTCACCATTAGACATTATTACACCTCCTCCAACATACAAAAGAGGACGTTTAGCTTTTTTCAACATTTCAGCAGCTTTTTTAATTTGGTTTTGATGTCCCAGGAAAGTAGGTTTATAGCCCCGCAATTCAATTTTCTCAGGATATTCAAAATCACTGACCGCATTAATAACATCTTTTGGAAGATCGACCAAGACAGGACCAGGGCGACCAGTTGAGGCAATATAAAAAGCTTTTTTGATTGTCATAGCGAGTTCAGCTACATCTCTGACAAGAAAATTATGTTTAGTAATAGGGCGAGTTATTCCGACTATATCGGCTTCCTGGAAAGCATCATTCCCAATCAGGTGAGTTGCTACCTGTCCGGTAAAAACTACAATCGGCACAGAATCCATATATGCATCAGCAATTCCTGTTACAGTATTTGTAGCACCAGGACCCGAAGTAACGAGCACGACCCCAACTTTACCAGTAGCTTTCGCATAACCTTCAGCCATGTGTGTAGCGCCTTGTTCATGGCGAACAAGAATGTGTTTCAGATAATTAATATCATATAGTTTTTCATATAATTTCAGAACTGCTCCACCTGGATATCCGAATATATATTCGACCTTTTCTTTTTTCAAAGATTCAAAAAAGATTTCAGCGCCTGTCATTTTAGAGTTAGGTGTTTTCATTATTTTCCTTTCAAAAGTTAAATAAGAAAAATATATATGTTATTTAAAATAAATTCTTCTTTAAAAAAGCAAATTAAATTTGACAGTAAAATTAAGTAAAGGGGAAAAACCAAAGATAAAAATCGATAAACCCTAAAACTTAAATACCATTAATTGTCAATTCACAAATATTCACTAATATAAATATTTTTAAATCAGCAAAAAGTGCAAGAATAAAAAAGCTTATGGTGAGATGTTGTTTTTGAGCTACAACACTTTTGGTGAGAACAGCGTAAGGTACAAAACTTCTTTTGGAAGAATTTTGACTGCCGTTATATTTGAATTGAGATCTCACTAATGCCTCTAATAATAAAATAACTTAAAACATAACTTAAGGATTTCGAAAATCCCGAATCTTTTAATTTTATTTTGTTATTTGATTTGGGATTGACTATGCTTTTAGCGTAGAATTAGAATTCCTAGCACGCTAATAATACTAATAATCCCTAGTATGATTTCAAAAGAAAGGTTATTTTTTGGATAATA